>CANQLN010000027.1 GCA_947624695.1 uncultured Bacilli bacterium | reverse complement strand
CTATACTTTTTATATAACCAATATCACCATTAAAAACATTATTATCGGCATCATTTACCAATTGTAAAACTTTATCGCCTTCTTTAAATATAACATCACCATAATTTATCTTTTTCATACCTGTATCCGGATTAAATAATTCACATAACATTTTATTTAAAGCATCAATACCATTATCCCCTTTATACATTGGCGCTAATATTTGTAAATTGTTTTCATTATAACCTTTTAGAATTCCCGACTCAATAATCATTTTAATAACACTTTTAATTTCTTTACTGTCTTTGATAATAAAATTATAATCGTCATGTTTTAAAGTATATTCTTCTGATAAATCTTTATTTTTTATTTCTCGAGCCAAAAAAGGAATATATGAATTTTCACTTTGTCTATAAATAAACTTCAAAGGTGTAAAGGTAAATAAATCACTACTAATTAAATCATTTAAAACTAAGCCAGGGCCAACCGAAGGTAATTGATAGACATCTCCAACTAATATTAATTTAACATCACTTCTTATCCCTTTTAAAAGGGCTGCAAATAAAGCGTTATCAATCATACTAACTTCATCTACAATAATTAATTTTTGAAAAGTTTTATTATTTTCATTAACTAAAAATTCATCAGTATCTTTATTCCATTTTAAATATCTATGAATAGTTGAAGCTGGTAAATTAGTAGATTGACTCATCTTTTTAGAAGCTCTTCCTGTCGGTGCTAAAAGAGCAATATTTTCCATTATACTAATATTATTAAGTCTATTTTTTTCAATATATAATTTAACGATGGCATTAATAATTGTGGTCTTTCCGGTTCCAGGACCACCACTTATGATAGAAACATTATTATTTAAAGATGATGTGATTGCTTTCTTTTGATCATCACTATAGGTAATTTTTAATTTGGCCTCTAACTTATTAATTTTTTCATTATAATCATATTTCTCGATTGTTTTATCACTAATTTTTTTCAAAATTGCAGCAATATCAACCTCATCTTGATAATTTTTTTGTAAGTAACATCTTTCGCCATCAGTTACAATTAATAATTCATTTTCTAACTCTCTTAAATATTCTAAGTAAGTTTCATATTCAAAAGAAATATTAAATAATCTATTTAATACACTAAATACATCTCCCACATGATAATAGATATCACCTGTATTAAGAGATATTACTTTCATTGATTCTAAAATACAAGCTTTTATTCTTCTCTTGTCGTATTTATCATTATAATTATTTAAAAATATATTATCTAATCTTTTAAAATCCACTATTTCATTTAATAAATAAATATTATTATCTATTATATCGATGATATTTCCCCGATATTTATTATATATTTTTCCCGCTTCTTCAATTGAAAATCCTAAATTTTGTAATTTTAAAATAATATCAGAACTTTTAGAATAATTTAAAATTGATTCATATATCTTATCTCTTTTAGAATTACTCATTCCCTCTATTTTATCCAGGGCATATTTATTTTCTTTTATTACCTCTAAACTTTTACTACCAAACATCTCTACAATTTTTAAGGCTGTTTTCTTACCACAACCTTTTACAAATGAACTACTCAAAAATTCAATGATATCATCATTTTCTTTGGGTATAATTAACTCATAATTATTTACTTTGAATTGATTGCCAAATTTTTCATGATTAAAAAATTCTCCTTCAATTTGTAAAGGCGTTTCTAATTTTAAATCTAAAAATAAACCCGTTATAGTAATACTCTTTTTTAAATATATTTTATCTTTTTCATCTTTTGCTTCACTAACTTTAAAAAGAGCTACTAAATAGCCATTGGTTTCATTATAAAAAATTGTACTTTTTATTTTTCCTATAAATTTACTCATAAATTAATTATACTCTATCTATCAAAAAAAGGCTATTTAAAAATAAAAATCCCTAAAATTAGGGATTAAAATTCAATATGGCGGAGCAGGAGAGATTTGAACTCTCGCGACAGTTACCCGTCCTACACCCTTAGCAGGGGCGCCTCTTCAGCCTCTTGAGTACTACTCCATACCAAGAATTACTTCTATAGTTTAACACAATATCATAACTTCGTCAATCGAATTCATTGGTTATTATAAGGAAAATTAGCTATTCTATACTAACTTTCATAATAATTATAACTATTAGGTTTATTAGTGGCATACTCATTAATAACTAAACTAGTAGTTGTAAGAAGCATACCTGCAATGGAAGTCGCATTTTTTAAAGAATTTATGACAACTTCTAAAGAATCTAAAACAACACTCTTACTTTCTTCTTCCATTTTTCCTGTTTTAACATTATATAACTTTTTAAAGTTATCATTTTTTAGTTCATTATAAACAAGATTATAATCATTTCCGGAATTATAAAGAATTTGCTTTAAAGGTTCTAATAAGGCTTCTTTAAAAATACTAGTACTTACCTCTTTCGAATTTAAAGACTCACTTATTTTACTCAAAACTATACCACTTCCTAAAAGAACACCATCTTTGGCACTGTTAAGGGCATAAAGAGCATCATCAAAGCGCATCTTTTTTTCTCTTCTTTCAGTCGTTGTTGGAGCTCCCACCATTATTTCAACACTTCCCTTTTGAAGCATTACTCTTCTTTTTGTATTATTATCATCTTGGGCTAATTTTTCTAAATATTTAGTTAAACGAGGACTAGGCTCATAATTAATTATCGTCTTTTCTCTATTTATAATAATACTTTCACTCATTCCTAAAGAACTTATTTTAGCATCCTTAGCATCATCAATGATAACCCCACCACTTAAAGCCGCAATATCTTCTAGGGTTTCTAGAGAACTTAAACCATAATAAGGTGTTTTTAAAAGAATAATTTGGGCTTGATAATCATTGTTTAGGGTTAAAATATTTTGCATAAATTCTTCACTATATAAATTAGCAATAATTATTAAGGGCTTTTGACTTTTAAGTACATTATTTAAAATTACGGATATATCTTCTAAATCATCTAAAGATGAATTAACTAAAAGATAGAAAGGGTTTAAATATTTTACTTCTTTTAAAGCATTTAAAAAATAATCTGAAGCTAAATTAGTATCGAGAGAATAACCTTTAATAAAATTAATTTTAGTCTCTTCTTCTTCATATTCTTGAATATTTATGGCCTCTATTTCTCCTACTTGAAAGTAAGCCTTAGTAATAATTTCGCCAATTTCTTCATCCTTACTCGAAATAGTGGCAATATTTTTTAAATCTTTTTCTTTCGGGATCCAACTTTCTTTCTTAATTAAAGGAATAATTTTTTCTAATTCTTGGTCTAACTCTCTTTTTAAAACGATGGGATTATGACCTTTTTGAATTAAATTTAAACCTAAGTTATATATTTTTTGTAATAATACTAAAGTCGTTGTTGTCCCATCTCCTACTTGGGTATTAGTTTTAATACTGGCTTCTTTAGCTAGTTCTAAAATAGTATTAATTACTTCATCTTCACTTTCAATATTCTCGGCTATAGTTACCCCATCATTAGTAATAAAAGGGCTAAAGTTAGAATGATCAATAATAATATTACTTCCTTTAGGCCCTAAAGTAGTTTTAACTGTATTGCAAAGAAGATCAATAGCTTCTTGCATTTTTTCTTCTAGTTCTTTTCCCGTTACAATTTTTTTCACAATTCATCCCTCACTTCTAATAAATATGGCCAATATTTTTTAGGCATAAAATTCCGGCGACACTTATCATTTTTTCTCTCTTTAATAGCAACATTCCGATAAAAGTCTTGCCACATTTTACTAAATTCTTCTTCACTTTCACTTAAATCGAAAATAATTTTAACATCATCCCCAGAAACTAGATAAAAATCTTTTTTATCATAAATGCTCACCATATTTCTAGGAACATCTTTAATAACCCAATACTCATTTTTAAGTCTTTTCTTAAAATGTCTTGAAATAATTTCTAAAACATCATTATCTGGATTAATCTCAGCATATAAAATATTTTGTTTTAATTCCCTAAATCGCACAAACCCTTTTAATTTATGAGCTTCATTACCCACTTTCCTACTTATTTCTAAAACTTTACTTACACATTTTAAATTACGCATCCTATGTAAAGCATAACCATATTTTAAATAATTTAATAAATAGTAATAAATAATTATCTCTTTATTTTCTTCTTTAGATAAGAAAACATAATATACTCTTTTCATTGTAGCTTTATCAAACATCTTATAAAATATTTCACTAATATTATTCATGACTTTTAAATGGGGATTAATTACTTCTAAAAATAAATTTTCTTGATAATCAGAGGTCACAATATTATAAGGTTTTATTTTACTTGAAAGTAAATATTTAATTAAAGTTAAAAGGCCTAAAAAAGTACCATCATAAACATACACCTTATTCATGGAATAACTCCAGTTGATGGTTATTTTCTTTAAGAGGGCTTTTATCTTCTAAAACTAAGTTAGCCTCAATAAAATGACTATTTAAAAAATCTTTATTTAAACTAAAGCGACCATTACAAGTAATAAAATATTTAGCTCTTTTTAAAACAACACCCATCTTTTTTAAATCGGCAAAATCGAGGTTAAAATACTGTCTTGATTTCATAATTCTTTTCGCACTGGTAACGCCAATTCCGGGAACTTGTAATAATTCTTTATAGGGGCATTTATTAATTTCTTTCGGAAACTCTTCTAAATGTTTTAAAGCCCAAGAAGCTTTAGGATCAACTAAAATATTTAAATTAGGATTATCTTTATCTAAGATATCACTTACCTTAAAGCCATAGTACCTTAGAAGCCAATCCGTTTGATAAAGACGGTTTTCTCTTTTCAAAGGAGGAGTTAGTAAAGAAGGTAAATTCTTATCTTGATTAACTGGAATATAAGCCGAATAAAAAACTCTTTTTAAGTTATAATTATGATACATATTTTCTGACTTTTGCATGATATCTAAATCACTTTCTTTAGAAGCCCCAATAATCATTTGGGTACTTTGACCCGCCGGAACAAAATTTTTATTTCTTTTATTTTTGACATAATGCATAATTTTTTCCACTTTATCACTATTTTTATCGGGAGCCAGTAATTTTAAACCGGATTCTGTAGGTAGCTCAATATTTGCACTCATCCTATCTACTAATTTACCCAATCTTTGTAAGTTATATTCACTAGCTCCAGGAATTGCTTTAACATGAATATAACCCCCAAAATGATACTTATAACGTAATAATTCCATCGTTTTAATTAAAAGTTCCATTGTATAATCCGGACTTTTAATAATACCCGAGCTTAAGAATAAGCCTTCAATATAATTTCTTTTATAAAAATTAAGGGTAATGGTACAAATTTCTTCCGGAGTAAACATAGCTCTTTTAATATTATTGCTCTTTCTATTTAAGCAATATTTACAATCAAAAATACAAGCATTAGTTAAAAGAATTTTTAAAAGAGAAATACATCTACCATCAGCGGAAAAAGAATGACAAATCCCCGCCATATGGGCATTACCAAAATTACCTTGTCTTTGACTACCACTTGAAGAACAAGAAGCATCATATTTGGCACTATCAGCTAGAATAATTAATTTTTCTCTTAACTCCATTTTCTTTCACCATAATTATTATAGCGCACTTTTTCGAATAAATCAAACATTTGTTTAAAATAAAGGTCAAAAATTAATAACCAATTTCTGGTTATTAATCTAATAACAATTCTCTTAAAACAGCAATATTTTCATATTGAATAGCAATATAATCTTGCGTAGTATCATTAGTGATCATATCATTAAAATTAATTTCTTGAGCATTATAATTTTTTACTAAACTTTGCACTAGTTCACTTTCTTTTTCACTACTTAATTTAATAATCGAATTATATTTACCATTTTTAAAATTATTTTTTAAATCATTTAGGGCATTCTCTGTCCCATTTTCTTCTAATTCTTCTAAGATAATAACTTCAAAACCATAATTTTCTAAAAATTTAAAGGTCTTTGATGTAACTACTAAAGTATTATTATCATTTTCTTTAGCTTCTCTTGCGATATTTCGCATCTCCGCATCAACCCATGATACTTGGGCATATAATTCATCATATAAATCATTAACACTCTTAATCTTTAAACTATTATCTAAATATTCATTTAAAGAATTTTTAATATTTTTACAAAGCATTAAGAAATTATTTGGAGCGAGCCATAACTCTTTAATATCTTCACTATAAGAAAGACCATAAGTAGCATCAATAATTAGTAGATCACTATTTTGATTAATAAAAGTTTTGGCAATTTCTTTTTCATTACCTAAACCCACATAAACAAATAAATCACCATTAGCATAATTTTCAATTTGTTTTGTTGTTAAACTATAATTATCAATATCAACCCCATTAGGATAAATACTTTGAATGGTACTACCATCACCATACAAATAACTAATTATATAATTAACAGGATAAACCGTGGTATATATCGTCGCATTATCTAAACTACCCTTTTTAAAACTACAACTACAAGTTAAAAAAATTGTTAAAAGGAAAATTATTCCTAATTTTATTTTTTTCATTCTATCACCAATTCTTTCTCTATTTTACTATAACCAGTTCTTTTTCGCAATAAAATTTGTGGTAATTAAAAGTAAAATTAGAGAAACTAAGGTAGCACCAATAATATCAGTGGCAAAGTGAACTCCTAGATAAATACGACTAATACCAATTAAAATCGGTAAAATAATTAAAATGATTTCCAAAAATATTTTTACCTTTTTATTTAGATTACTTTTATAAACTAAATAATATAAAAGGCCATATAAAGTAACAGAGGCCATCATATGACCACTGGGGTATGAAAAACTTTTTTCCGTTACCAAAGCCAATACTCCTGGACGTTCTCTTCTAATAATTATTTTAATTAAATTATTTAAAATAGTGGAAATGATTAGGGTCCCACTAATAAGAAAACTTTTATTTTTTTCTCCTTTTAAAAGAAAGAAAACGAAGAAGAAAATACCAGCTAAAACAATAAATAAAGTACTTCCTAAAAAAGTAATAACTTTAAAAATATTAGTCCATGTATCATTCATATTCAAGGTAACTAAATTATAACAAAAAGTATCAAAACTTTCGGTGTAACCTAAACAGATTAAAATAGTTAAGATAATTAAAATAAGTCCTAAGATAAGTATTAAAATATTTTTTTTATTCTTCATTTTTCACCTTAAATATAAATTCTCTTAAAATAATTAAATTAATAATCCATAAGATAAAATCAACAAATACTTTAATTAAAATTACATTAATATGGAATAAATTAAAGAAATAGGTAACAAAGCAACCACTAATAAACATTTGAATAATGACTAATATATAATATTTAATTAAAGTTAAAATATTCATGTTTTTAAAAACTAAATTAGCATTAATAATATAATTGTAAACCGAAGAAATAATGCGGGCAAAAATAGTGGCTGCTAAAATTTTAGAATGAATATCTAAAAGACCTAAAAAACTACCAAAGATAATAATATCTAGTAAGAAAGAACTAAAAGCTGCTAAAAAATATTTCATAAAAAGACGATAAATCATAATCGAATCTAATAAAGGATTAAAATGACTATTCGTATTACTATTTAAATAAATAGTTTCTATTTCAACTTCTTTAATCGGAATATTTTCATCTTTAGTGGCTATTAACATATTAGTTTCATATTCATATCTTTCCCCTTGTAAATCCATAAATTTATATAATAATTCTTTACTTAAACCCCGAAGTCCTGTTTGAGTATCACTAATATTTAAACCAATAAAAATTTTAAAAATATTTCGAGTAATAATATTACCAAATTTACTTTTAGAAGGCACATTTTCTTTATGAAAATTGCGCACTCCTAAAATTAATTTATCTTTATTTTTAATAACTTCATGGGCAATTTTTTCAATATCTTTCACACTATGTTGGCCATCACAATCCGCTGTAACAACTCCTTCAATATTACTATAGTTATTAAGTAAATAATTAAAAGCATTTTTTAAAGCTCTTCCTTTACCTAAATTTTTATAATGTAAAAATACTTCAATACCTTCTTTTTCTAATTTTTTAAAGAAAGCATCATGAATATCTTTACTCCCATCATTAATAACTAAAATATGTTTAAATTTTTTCTTTAATTCTTGAATAAATTTCTCCATTATTTCTTCATCAGGATCTAATGTCGGAATAACGACAAATATATTGTTCACTCTTATCACTTCCTTATTTTATGGCTTCCATATTAACTAATTTATAACCACCTTCATAATAGATAAAATATAATCTATCATGCATAATATCTTGTTTATCTTTACCACTTACGACCATATTTTTTTCAAGATATACTTCCACACTAAAGGCCTTATCATTATATATCACAAAGTTTTCTAATTTTTCATTAGTGAAAACCGGATTCTTTAAACGATGAGAACTCACAAAAGTTATATCAACATTATGCGACCAATTATAAGCCATTTGATACATATAAGAGTCTTTAATTAAATAAGGTAGGAGTGTACTAAAGCCATGATAACTACCCACTAAATCATCCGTCAAAAATAAACTATAATTTTTAGCAAAAGCCATAATATCAAAATTATCTTTAATTAAACTTTGGGCTTCTTCTAAAGTTTTAAATTTTTTAAATTCTTTTACTACTTTAATTTGCCCATCTTTAACTTCATATTTAACTTCTTGATTGTTTTCATCATATATCTTTATTTCAGGTTTATAAACTAAATTATTAACGTTATATGTTTTACTTTTTTCAATTTCAATATATTCAGTTAATCGTTCTAAACCAGAAACATCCCCTTCACTAGTTAAAGCATCATCTTCTAAAGTTTGGCCATTTATAACTACTTTATAATTACTAGGAACACTTATTTCATAACTATATATACCTTTATCAAAATAAGTTTTAATATCTTCAACATTCCACTCTTCAATAGTTAAAATAGCCATCCTTTTATAACTATTGACACTTTTTAGAGAAACGGTACTAATAAGTAAATCATCATTATATAAATCATAAGCATAAATATCGCTATTACTTAATTTACTATTTTTCTTAATTTTTAAATCATTATTTTTAAAAACTTTTTTTAAGCCATCCGTTATTTTGGCATTATTTTTTTCATATTTACTTACCACAAATAAATCATCACTAATATTATCTGTTATTTTACCACTAGTGGCTAAATATTTAATATAATTATCGACTAAATTTCTTTCATACAAAACCATACTATTATAAACATAAGTAAGTAAGATTCCTGATAATATTAAAAGGAGAATTGTAAATAAGATTAAAGACTTTTTATATAAACTTTTTCTTTGCCATTTACGCATTAATCTTTTCATAGTTACCTCTTTTCTACCACAAATCCGGTCGGAAGACGCCATGATGAATTAGAATAATAAAGGGTAACGGAAGTCATTTCATAATGGCCATCATAATACATACTAGATGATGATCCCCCATCAATATTAGCGGCATTAACAGCCCCATATTCACTCATAATTTCAATTAAATCCGAAGCGGTGGCTCCTAAATGACCATTAGCTCCTCTTCCATCAGTTACTAAAATTAAGACAGCTCCATCACTTCTTTGCCCAATAGCGGTTCTTGGGTTAGCACCACTTCCAGAACCCACGACATTTCGTTCTTCACCATTAATAATTAATTTAACAAAATGGTTATTAGCATCACTCGCTTCTTCTTGAAAAGCTACCGCATCTCTTATCTTTTCTTCCTTTATCACATTTTCTACTTCACTAGCATTTTTACCACTTAAATCAATTATTTTTAAAAGATTATCTTCATTAAAACCAACTAAATGCATTCCGACGATACCAGATGGATTATTGTATTCAATATTTCCTTCTCTAACTACTAAACCAAGAGGTCTTCCTCCCTTATTACTATCAGAATAATAAAGACCTCCATTAACACCTGCAAAAGCATCAGCATTATTTACTAGTTTATCTAAAGTAACACCATATTCTTTCCAAGAGCCATCATAAATAGTAGCCAGTTTTACTCTAGCAGGATCATTAACAATAATCATTTTGGCCATATAAGTTGAACCCATTATTTCTTTAAGTTCAATGCCATTTTTATCTATTTCACTTTCGGTATTAATTAAAGTATTATCAATTTCTTCATCAAAAACTTCCATTTTATTACTATCAACTATTTCTTTTACTTTAGCATCACTCATAAAAAGTTTAACCGCAAATTTCATTTGCCCAGTTTCTAGTAAAGTTGTAACAAATAAATTTCTAGCATGAACACTGGGTCCATAGCAAAATATAAGCCCTATACAATAGATACTAATTATTAAAACTAATAAAAAAACTCCTATAAAACTAAAAAATTTACCTATACCTTTTAATACTTTCATACTACAACTCCAACATCTTATTTTCTCACATTAAAATATTACCATAACTAGTACTTTAGTATCAAGAAAAAAAGCGAAATATTTCGCTAAAAATTATAAGACTTTTTTAATTTTTTTAACTCTTTTATACTTAAATTAGTATATTGAGCTATTTTAGCTAAAGGAACTTTATCTTTTAACATCGAAATGGCTGTATTCTTTACTCCATTCTTATAAGCTTCTCGCTCTCTTAAGGCTCTTACAAATGCTTCATCTT
>CANQLN010000026.1 GCA_947624695.1 uncultured Bacilli bacterium | reverse complement strand
GAAATGGCCTATTCTGGTAAATTTTCTCATGAAAGACCTAATATGAGTGGTGATGATAGTTGTTTTACTGTTTTAACCGATCTTCAGATTGGCCGTTCTACAAATGGTGAAAATATTGCCGCAGGAATGTCTACAGTTAAGGGTGTAATGAATGGGTGGCGAAATAGTCAAGGACATTATGAGAATATGATTAATCCAGTTTATAAAAAAGTGGGATTTGCCTTAGTATCATTAAGTGGTTCTAAGTATGGTTATTATGCAGTTCAAATATTTAGCGACTAGGAAATAAAAAATAAAGTTCATGATTTTTTAGAGAAAAATGCTTTAGTTGATTAGAGGAATTAGCTAAAGTAGAAGATTAAATTATTTTAAAATTAACTCCCTAAATTGGGAGTTTTTTATGATGGTAACATTCTACCTCTTCCATTTTCTTATAAAGGGTTATAGAAAAAGGAAAAAGATATAGTATAATATTAAGTGAAGAAAATAGTTAGATAAGGAGGAATAATAAGAAATGGATAAATTTAAAGAAATAAGACCTGTTGTTCTGGGAATAGTAAAAAAAGAAAATAAGTTATTAGTTAATAAAGGCTATGATAAAGTAACAAACAAAGAATTTTATAGATGTATAGGAGGAGGCATTGAGTTTTTAGAAGATAGTAAAGATGCCTTAAAAAGAGAATTTAAAGAAGAACTGAATATAGATATTAATGTGGGAGAATTTTTAGGTATTGCCGAAAACATATTTACTTATAATGGTAAAAATGCTCATGAATTAATATTGTTTTATAACGTTTTTATAGAAGATAAAGATTATAAAGAAAAATACATAATTGATGGCGAAGTTAATGCCATGTGGGTAGATATAAATAAATTTCAAAATAAAGAATTAATTATATATCCTGAACAAATATTTAGATATTTAAAATAGTAAAATTTATTGTAAGCAAATATTCTTTATTATATAATGTTTTTATAAGGGGTGGTTTTATATGAATGAAAGCAAATTAAAAACAATTTCCAATTTATTTGAAGGAAAAGAAATAAGAAGCATCTGGGATAGTGAAAAAGAAGATTATTATTTTAGCGTTGTTGATGTTATAGGGGCTTTGACTGAAAGCAAAATTCCTAAAAGATATTGGACTGATTTAAAAAGAAAATTAGTAAATGAAGGGAGTAAGTTGTACGAAAATATCGTACAACTGAAATTAAAGTCTCAAAAAGATGGAAAAAATTATTTAACTGACGTTTTAGATACTGAAGGGATTTTAAGATTAATTGAATCTATTCCCTCGCCTAAAGCAGAGCCCTTTAAGATTTGGCTTGCTAGTTTAGGTAGTGAAAGAATTGATGAAGTATTTGATCCAGAGATTGCTATTAAAAGGGCTATAGATTATTATCGAAAAAGAGGTTACTCAGATAAATGGATTGAAACTAGATTAAAAAGTATATTAGATAGAAATAAATTAACTTCTATATGGCAAGATGGCGGTATTTCTAAAGATTATGAATATGCGATACTAACGAATGAGATATATAAAGAATGGTCGGGGATGAAAGAATCTGAATATAAAGCTTATAAGGGTATTCGGAAAGAATCTCTAAGAGATAATATGTCAGATATCGAAATTGCCCTTACTAATTTAGGTGAAATTGCAACCCTAGAACTTGCTAAAGAACATAAGCCTTATGGTTTAAAGCAAAATAAAGTAATTGCTAAAATGGGTGGTAATGTTTCGAAAGTGGCTAGAGATAATTTAGAACAAAAACTTGGCAAGAAAGTAATTAGTAATCAAAATAATCTTAGTTATCAATATTTAGAAGAAAAAGAAAAATTAGAAAATTCAAAAATAGATTTGGCATAGTTAATTTTTTGGTTAAAATTGCTAGGTCAATTAATGGAAATAAACTTTACATTTTTCATATAATATTATATAATACCAGCATAAAAACAAGTTGGAAAGGGAGAAAATTTATATGAAACATTTATTATCAATTAGTGCAATAAAAGGTATAGTTTTAGGATCTGGAACAGTAGCGGCCATATGTGCTGGAGTTGTTGCTGTTAATGTTCATAATTCATTTAAAGCAAATGATGAAGGAAATGTAAATTTTGTTGCCAATGAAGCTATTGAAAGTAAAGCCCCTAATGTATTAGAGGAAGCTGAAAATGAAGTTAATGAATCTAAAGCTGAACTTGAAGCAGCTAATAAAGAAGTAGAAAAGGCTGCTGAAGAAGCGGCAAATGCTCAAAAAGAAGTTGCTGATGCCGAAGAAGCAATAACTAAAGCCAAAGAAGCTAAAAGATTAGCGGAAGCTGAAGTTAAAAAGGCTACAACAAAAGAGGCAAAGGCTGCTGCGGAAGCTAAAGTAAAAGCTGCTGAAGATGCTGTAACTAAGGCTGAAGCAACTAAAAAAGATGCTACTGTTAAAGCCCAAAATGCGGAAAAAGCTATAACAGAGGCTCAAAATAATAAAAATGCGGCTGAAGAAAGAGTTCAAAAAGCTGAAGACAATAAAAAGGCTATAGAAGAAGAAATAAGAAAAACTCAAGAAAATAAAGAGAATACTTCAGAGCCAAAACAACAAACAACAACAGAAGTTGCAAAAAAAGAAACAACAACTAAAGCTATAAATAGTCAAAATAACAAGACTACTGTAAGTCAAAATAATACTTCAACTTCAACAACTTCAACATCAACGACTAAAGAAAATAATCAAAATAATGTAAATCAAAATAATAATAATAATAACAATACGACAGTAACTAACCCTAATACTAATGAAAATAGATCACTTACTGATGAACAACTTAAAAAAATGTTAGAAGCTGCTGCTAAAGGTGAAGAATTAGACCGCGAACAATATAAAAAAGATTACGAAGCAAAATATGGTCATGCTCCAAAAGAAGAAAAACAAGAAGTAGAATTTCATTTCTATAGTAATTTAAATCCATTAACCGTACGTCTTTATGATCACGAAAATTATTATACAACATCCAGATGTGGTGCAACAGGTTCTGGTTGTATTTGGTTTGCTGAATTCGCTTGTGATTTGAATGAGTGTGTTGGATTCCCTGATGATAATACCGGTGAATTAAAAGATGATGTTATTTATTCTAGAAGAGCTGATATTAAAGAATATACAATCCAGGCACCTGAAGCAAGATATGGTTATAAATTTAAACAATGGGAATTAATTTCTGAACAAAAAAATACAATATATGGTCAAACAGGTATTGCTTATAAATATGTTGCGGTTTATGAAAAAGTTCAATAATTAAAAAGTTTTAAGAGATAAGAAAACAAATCTTATCTTTTATTTTTAATAATCATTTGATTACATGGTTTAATTATTTTAACTGATAGTATTGCTGTTAAAGTAACAAACTGTATAAAAGCAAGAAATAAAATAGAAAAGTGAATTTAATAAATTAGTATAGATATCTAAAATAATCCAACTCTACTAATTGTAGGTGTTAAAATTTGTTATAATATTATATATTCTTTTTGGAAAGGAGCAAGAAAACATGAATCAAGAAAAAATCGGTAAATTTATTGCTACTTTAAGAAAAGAGCAAAACTTAACTCAAGAGGAGTTAGCGGAAAAATTAGGTATAACTGCGAAAGCGGTATCTAAATGGGAGTGTGGTAAGGGACTTCCAGATGCTTCCATTATGTTGGAATTATGTCAAATTTTAAAAATTACGGTTAATGACTTACTTAGTGGAGAAAGAGTTGATAAAGAAAATTATCAAAAAAAATTAGAAAAAAATATTATTGATACCATTGATTATTCTAATAAAATAGTTGATGAGAAAAATAGGAAAATAGCCATATTTATTATGCTTTTAGGTATCTTTTTAATCTTTAATGCTTTTTCGGTTTTTCCTACCGAAAGTAGTTGGGGATCTATTTTTTCAGTAATGGGTTTATTAATATCTACTTTAGGTTTTATTAATTTAAAAAAGAATAAAATATTTAAAAAATTATTTTTAGGTTTAATTTATTTTATAATGGGTTTTATCTTATTAATTATCCTTGACTATGGTAATGTCGTTTTAAATAAAGTTCCTCCCCGGTTTTCTTATCTTATTAAAACTACAGAAGATATGATTATTTATAAGTCCCCTTTATGTAATGTCTATAGAATAAATAGAAATACTAAAAATGAATATTATATTGTTGATACTAAAAAAGAATATACCGAAGAAAATGTTCCTATAATCCCCTTTAATAGAGACAAATCAGGAATCGAAAACCTAATTCATTATAAAAATTCATATGTTGGTAACAATAGTAATGATAGTCATTTAATTGATAATTTACCCCTTGCTGAATATGGTTATGTTTTTGAGATTGATACTGCGAATCTTGGTTTAACAATCGATTATCATATTACAGATTGGTATGTTAATGGAAATCATTATTTAGAGAAATCTTTGTTATATAATTCTGTTTCAATATTTACTTTAATTAATAATGTGAAACAAATTACCTTTAATTTTAGTGGTAATACTTATACAGTAACAAGAAATCAAGTTGAAGAATTATATCCTCATTTTAAAGATATTTCTGATAAAGAAATTAATCAAAATAATTTTAATGAATATTTAGAAAGTAAAATGAATGATAATGATTTCGTTTTAAACATTTTTCAAAAAATATTTGTTAATTAAGAATAGCTATTTAATTAATAGTAAACCTTTGGTATGTTTTAAAAATTGCTAACAGTTGTTATAGTGGTTTAGAAGGAGTAAGAATATGAATCAAGAACAAATTGGCAAATTTATTGCTGAGCAAAGAAAAAATAAAGGCTTAACCCAAGAAGAATTAGCCGAAAAACTAGGTATTACCAAAAATGCTGTTAGTAAATGGGAACGAGGTTTATGTTTAATGGATATGTCTTTACTTAAACCTTTAAGTGACATATTAGAGGTAAGTATCAATGAGATATTGGCCGGAGAAAAAATAGAAGAAAAAGATATTGAAAAGAAGAGTGAAGAAAATATTATCAAATTAACAGAACTCGTTAATTTAAAGTCCATGAAATATGGAATTATTGGGATGGTTTTATTCTCTGTCATTTTAATGATTATTGCTTTTCTTAAAGATACTAATATGGCGTCCCTTGTTAGTTTACTATGTGCTTATAACTGCGTTACTTTTTTAAGCCGTTATAAAATAGGAAAAGATAAAACTGATTTATTAACCGGTATATTATTCTTTATTGCGGTTATTTGCAATATAGTAGCCTTTATATTATCTTAGTTTTTAAATTAAAAATAATTATACTTAAATTTGACATAAATAATTAGTTTTTAATTTATTTTTTTTTATGGATTACTACATAATAAATTATAATATAAGTATGATAAGGAGGTATACTTTGGAAAAATTAGGCTTAAAAGAAAAAGCTAATTTATTAAAAGAAGATTTTGATAAGTATGCTGAACATGTTAGTAAAGAAATAAATACCATGCCTGATTATATGCAAAAAGTAATAAAATATTTTAAAGAAAAATATCCTAATGCTAATTTAGACTTTTTTCACCATCTTCCTTATCTTCCTAATTTAATTGATAGAATAGGAAAAACTTTATTTAAATATAGTTGTACAATTATTTTATATTGCCTAGATAAAACTTTTAAAACTATTGAACTACATAGAGACTTTATTCCTAAAAATATTAAAAAAATAAAATTATCTCCGGAATTACAAGCAGATTATTTAGTAACTAATGAAGTGGAAAATGCTAATGAACATTTACAAGTATCAATAAATAAATTTATTGAAATGCTTCATCAAAAATTTCCGGAAGAATTATTACTATATTTTTACCGAAATATTGGTAGTTTGGATACTAAAATTACCTCTGAAAAAGATGACGTTAATAAAGAAACTGTGGTTTTAGGAAGTTATAGAGCTGATAAAAATAGAATGTTAGTTTCGGATGATGAAAATGAAATCACTATTTTTCATGAATTATTTCATATGGCAAGTACTTATTATGATTTTAAAACTAAAACTAAATATTCGGGATTTTGTCAAAATACTATTGGGAAAGGGATAAATGAAGGTTATACTCAATTATTAACTAATAGAAATACGGAAGGCTTTTCTTATTTTTATTTATATGAAACAAGGATTGCCACGATGGTGGAAGAAATAGTGGGTCAAGAAAAAATGCAAAAAAATTATTTTACTGCTAATTTAAAAGGATTAATTGAGGAATTAACAAAATATATAAGTGAAGAAGAAGTAATGAAGTTTATTCAAGCTTTAGATTTTTATCAAGAATATGAATTTGAAACCTCTTTATTACCAGGTAAGAGTCAAAAATTAGATAGTAGTAAACAATTTATTGAAAAATTTTTATTAGAGGCTAGTTTAAATAAATTAAAAATGGTGATTACAACTATTAATTTAAATTCAGAAATAGAATTAAAAGATTTTATTCAGCAAAATTTACAAAATATTTATTTGAAAATAGATCATACTATAATTTCTAATTTAGATTTTTCAGAATATGTAAGACAAGTGTTGGGTTATAATATTACCATTAGTGATGAATATTTTGTAAATGTTGAAGAACTTAATAGTAATTTAAATGAGAGTGAAAAAATAGGAAAAGGACGAAGTTAAAATGGCAGATGAAAAAAAATATATGGAAATAGTTGATGAAAATGATAATGTTATTAAATATGAAATATTATTAAGTTTTATGTTAGCTGATACGGGTAAACATTATCTTATTTATACTGATAACACTTATAGTGAAGATGGTAATTTAAAGGTATATGCCTCTATTTATAGTCCATTAGATGATACAAAAATGGAAAAGGTAGAAACAGATAGGGAATGGCAAATAATAAATGATCAAATTCAAAAATTAATATTAAAAAATAATAAAATTAAAGAGAATGGGTAAATAATGAAAAATATATATGCTCTTAGACAAATTATAGTTTCCATCGGGGCTTTTTTAATATTAACTTGGGCTTTTTTTAGCAATGAAATTCTTGGCAAAATAATAATTTGTCCTTTTTTAGTATGTTCCTTGGCTATCTTTGGGGAAAATTTGTTTTTAATTTTGAAAAAGGAAAAAATTGCCATAGTTTTTAAATATATTTTTCAAATTAGTTTTTTTGTTTATGCTTTTGGTCTTTTAGGATATGCAATATATTACGCTATGGCAAATAAAAGTTATTCTCTTTTTATAGTTATAGGTATATTTTTAGGGGGCATTATTTATTTTTTAAAAGTAGTTTTCTTTAAAAACAAAAAGCGTTAAAATAATTATGGAAAACAAGGCCCACAAAAAAAGATATGTGAGGAGGTGAATTATGGGACTTTTTAATTTTCTTTTTGGATTATCTGAAATAATGGAAGATAATGATAAAAAAAGTAAAAATAATCGTTTAGAGAAAGAAATGGAATTGAATAATTTAGATGATTATGAAAAAGAAGAAGTACGCAAAGGAAATTATGATGTTTATAATTTTGAAGATTCAAGTGATGTAGATCTTGATGAAGATGATTATTATTTTGAAGATAGAAGGTAAAAAGAAAAGGAGATAAAGATGGAAAAAGTAAAGGCTCAAGATTATTTAGGAAAAGAGGTATCTATTGTAATAGATAGAGAACTAGGTTCTAGACATCCGAAACATGGCTTTATGTATATGTTAAATTATGGTTATATTCCTAACACTATTAGTGGAGATGGCGAAGAATTAGATGCCTATTTAGTAGGAGAATTTGAACCTGTTAAAGAAAGTCAAGGTAAAGTTATAGCTATAATTCATCGGACTAATGACAATGATGATAAATTAGTTGTTTCCAAAGAAGGAAAAGATTATTCAGATGATGCTATTAGAGCTTTGACAGAATTTCAAGAAAAATATTTTGAATCAATTATTATTAGATAAAATTTAAAATGTTAAAAATATTTACCCCAGATGTTAAGATAATTAGGTAGATTATAAGGAAATTTCTTGTTATATTTAAAACAAGAAAGAAGGAAATATTTATGGAACTAGGACAAAAAATTCAAAAATTAAGAAAAAACAAAAAATTATCGCAAGAAGAATTAGGAGAATTAGTGGGAGTTACAAGACAAACTATTTCTAATTGGGAAATGGGTGAATCAGCTCCTGATATAAAAGAAGCCCAAGAACTTTCTCGAATATTTGAAGTTAGTTTAGATGATTTAGTAGATAATAATTTAGAAAATACTATTTTAAAGAAAGTATCAAAGACTAAAGCGTTAACTCAATTATCTTTAGGCATTTCTTTTATTCATTTTTTCTTATTTTTAGGAGTTATCATAATATTTTTAATAGTTATGTTTAATTATTATAAAGTTGATACTGTAGGCAAATCAGTAGAAATGAATTGTAAAATAAATAATACTAATTACAATTATAAATTAGAGCTAGATGCGAAAAATGATAAAATTATTTCTTTTGTAACTAATGATCAAGAAATGGAAAAAAGTTTATCTTATAATTCTAATGAATCACCTGCTGATGTCTTAAAAAGAGTTAAAGAAATTGTTATTAAAAAGGGTGGCAGTTGTAATTAATAAATTTAATATTATTGAAATTAAGAAAGATAATTGCTATACTTTATTATAAGTGAGTTAGATGAAGAAATTAAGATTTTATGATTTATTTTATATATTTTTAATTGCTAGTGTTTTTGGCTGGATACTAGAAGGAGTAGGATCTATTGTAATAGACCATCTATTTCTGAATCATTCGGCTTTAGTTTTGGGTCCCATAAATGCTATTTATGGTTTTGGAGCCATCTTTTTAACATTATTATTGTATAAAAAACAAAAGGGCTCTTGGGGTGAAATATTTTTAATATCTTTTATCAGTTGTTCTATCTTAGAATACTTTATGAGTTGGGGAATGGAATTTGTTATTGGTTTTCCAGCTTGGAATTATTCTAAATTTTTCTTAAATATTAATGGGCGAATTTGTCTTCTTTATTCCATGATATGGGGCTTTTTAGGAATAGTTTGGATTAAATATCTTTATCCTTTTGTCCAAAAATTAATTGCTAAAATGAATCCGAAGGTAGGAAAAGTTTTAATGTATGTTTTAATTGTTTTTTTAGCCTTTGATATAATTTTAACAACTGTTTCCGTAATGCGGGCTCATGCTTATGATAAAGGAATTCCTCCCCAAAATTTTTTTGAAAAATTTTTAGATCATACTTTTAATCGCGATTATTTAAAGAATATGTATGGGAATCATTGGGAGTAAAAATGAAAGTTTTAATATTAACATGTAATACGGGTGGCGGACATACTAGTTGTGCTCACTATATTGAAGATGAATTAAAGAAAAATAAAATTGCATGTGATGTAGTCAATTATTTAGAGTTAATTGGTGAACATGCAGCAAAGATAGTCGAAAAATTATATTTAGATTCCACTAAGGGTAAGGGCAGTATTTTTAAAGGTGTTTATAAAATAGGAGAATTATATAATAAAAGTAATATTAAAAGTCCTGTTTATTTACTAAATAAAATAGCCAAAGAAAAAGTTAGTAATTTTATTAAAGATAATGGCTATACTTTGGTTATTTGTACGCATTTATTTCCCAGTATGACTATTACCGAAATTAAAAAAGAAGAAGATGTAAAATTAATAAATGTGGCCACTGATTATGAGTGTATTCCTTTTTGGAATGAAACTAATCCCGATACTTTTGTTATTCCTAGTGATAAACTACTTTCTTCTTTTGTAGATAAAGGATTTGATAAATATGTTGTGCTTCCTTTAGGTATTCCTGTTTCGAGTAGTTTTAAAACTAAAAAAGATAATCTTGATTTACCCAAAAAATATATTTTAATTGCATCGGGAAGTATGGGCTTTGGTCATATGAAAGAGTTAATTGAAAAAATTTTAGAGCAAATAAAAAATTATCCTGTGATTGTTATTTGTGGGAATAATCAAAAATTAGAAGAAGAGTTATTAAAAATTAATAATCCTAATTTAAATGTAGTGGGATACACTAAAGATATGGCAGAATATATTGCCAAAAGTACAATAGTGGTTACTAAACCAGGAGGACTTACTACTAGTGAAGTAGCAACCATTCATAAACCTCTTATTCATATGATGCCCATTCCGGGAGTCGAAAATTATAATGCCGATTTTTTTGCAAGGAATAATATGAGTTTAAAAGCTGGTACTATTGAAGAAGTTATTAAAAGTATTGAAACTCTTTTAAATGATTCTAAGATGCAAGAAAAAATGATAAAATGTCAAAAAGAAATTATTAATGAAAATTCGGCGGCGGATTTAGTCAAATATATTAAAGAAAAATATAAAGGTGCTTAAATTTTAAGCACCTTCAATTATTAGATTAGGATTTACAAGTTTTAAACTTTTAGTTTTTTCTAAATTATTATTTAAATTAATATTGATTCCTAATTTTTGGAGTAATGAATCAATCATATTTTTAAAAAGTCCCATCGCTTCATCAAATTTTTGTAAGTTAATGGCATTAGCCCAAGGAAGTAAGAAATTAGTCGCTAAACTAGCAAAGAAACCATTATCTTCTTTTATAAATTCTTCTTCTTGGCAGGCTTTTTCTAAAGCTTCGTCATATTCGGGATTTAGATCCGCAAATAACATACTGAAATTAGCTAAATTATTCGTAACACCACAATCGCTACAGAAAATATTGCCAAACTTATTTAAAAGCGGGGTAATCCAACTGAATCCTGAAGGCTTATAACCGCCTTGATTAGAACTTCCTGAACTACTACTATAAGAAAAATAACCACACGCTCTTTCCGTTGGAGAATGATATCCTCCCTTTTTGTCACACCAATATCGATCATACATTGATGTTTCTTTATTTCTTTTATCTAAGAAAACACAATCATTACATACTTCCATAATATCCCCCTAAAAATTAGTAATTATTATACAACATTTTTCTTTTTTGTCAAGGTATGGTATAATGTTTAGCAAGTTATATCATTTTTGTGAAGTGAAAAGTTAAATTCCAGTTTAAGTATATGGAAAAAGAATTTAGTCTTACATTAAATTCTAGTTTAAAT
>CANQLN010000025.1 GCA_947624695.1 uncultured Bacilli bacterium | reverse complement strand
CGAAATTATATGAATGTAAGAATGGAACAAAGTCAATAAATTTAATAGTAAAAAGAAATGAAAATAAGTTTTCAAGTGCCATTTGTTTTCAATTAACGGAGGAAGAAAATGATGATTTGCGGTTTCAAATTGAAACCGCAAATACGAAAAGTAGAAGCTTGCCATATGCTTTTACTTTAGAAGGAGTAGAGGTTTTAAACAGTTTAATAAGAAACAAAAATAAAGAAAAAATATATGAAAAAATAATAAGCAACTTTAAAGAAAGAACAGATAAATTTGATTTAGTCGAAATGCGCGCAAACCCGCATAGAATCGAGGATTTAATCTATGAAATAAGAGGACAACAAGTGATGTTAGACAGCGATTTAGCAAAGTTATATCAAGTAAAAACTAAGAGAATAAATGAGGCTGTAAAAAATAATTTATTTAAATTTCCAGAAAGATTTAGCTTCAAATTAACACCCGAAGAATACTTCAACTTGAGGTCGAAATTTTCGACCTCAAGTTTGGAAAATAAAAATTTTGGTGGTCGAAGATATGATGTAAGAGTGTTTACTGAGCAAGGCGTTGCCATGTTAGCTACAGTTTTAAAAAGTGATGTTGCTGCCAAAGTTAGCATTGCGATAATGGATGCTTTTGTTTTAATGCGCAAATATATTTCTGAAAATTTATTTCAACAAAATGTTATAAATAAGATGGTTTTAAAACATGATGATGATATAAAAGAATTACAAGAGTCATTTAATAAGTTTGAAGAAAAAGGGAATAGTTTTAATGAAATATATTTTAATGGGCAAATATATGATGCATATTCAAAAATATTAGAGATATTTAAAAGTGCTAGTAAAGAATTAATAATTATTGATAATTATGCTGATAATACCATATTAGATATTATTAGAAGATTATCTGTAAAAGTAAAATTAATAACAAAAAAGAATAATTTATTAACAGAACAAGATATAGAAAAATATAATAAACAGTATCATAATTTAAAAGTCTATTATGATAATACTTATCATGATCGTTATTTTATAATTGATAAAAAAGAAGTATATCATTGTGGAGCCAGTATAAATAAGATAGGTTATAAAACATTTTCGATAAATTATATTGGTGATGAAGAAATAAAGGAATTATTAATAGGAAAAATTGCTAAATGTTTTTCTTAATATGTCAATAGAAAGGGAAAACTATTTTATAAAATAAGGGGTATTTGGTATAATAATAATGGTGATAATATGAAGTGTGTAGCAATAAAAGGGGAAAGAAAATTTGAAATAAAAGAAATTGAAGAACCACAAAAAGAAAATGGTAAAGTTCTAATTGAAGTTAAGAAGACCGGTATTTGTGGTTCTGATTTACATTATTTTGAAATAGGTATGCCAGTTGGTCTTATTATGGGTCATGAGTATTGTGGTGTTGTTCTTGATAATGGAGGAAGAGAGGATTTAAAAGTTGGCGATAGAGTAACAGCGTTACCTATTTCACCATGTGGTCATTGTGAAGCTTGTTTAAGTGGCAATGTTCATTATTGTTTAGAAACTTGGAGTCATGCTAGTGGTTTATCATTAGATAATCCTGGAGGACTTGCGCCAAAACTTAAAGTTAGAAGTGATATGGTTTTAAAAATTCCTGATAGCATGAGTGATGAAGAAGGAGCTTTAGTAGAACCAACAGCGGTCGGTTATCATGCTATTAATTTAGCAGATGTTAAAGTTGGCGATAAAGTATTAGTTGTTGGAGGAGGAATAATTGGTTTAGTTAGTGCTATGTTTGCTAAAAAAAGTGGCGCTAGTAAAGTAGTTGTTTCAGAAACTAATCCTAAAAGAGGCGAATTAGCGATAAAATTAGGAGTAGCTGATGAATGGCTTGATGCTCTAGATAAAGAAGAAATGGAAAAACATAATAATGCTTTTGATAAAGTAATTGAATGTTGTGGAAATACCCCAGCCGTTAATAGTGCCGTTTCTTTAGTTAAACCGGGTGGCGTTGTTATTTTAGTTGGAGTTTCTATGAGTCCGATTAATTTTGCTAGCTTTAGTGCTGTTATGAAAGAAGCGCATTTAATCGGGGCCATTGCTTATAAAAAAGAAGAATTTGCTAAATGTATAGATATGATTGCTAACAAAGAAATTGATGTTTTAAAATTTGTGACTAAGAGAATTGGTTTAAATGATGTTCAAGATGCTTATGAAGATTTAACTAGTGGTTCATCTAATGAAATAAAAATAATGGTGGATCCTCATAAATAGGTATTTATGAATATATATAAAGGTCAATATTGGGAAGTAATTTATATTGATGATTGTCAAGAATTCCCAGGTTATATGATTATTTCTAGCCAAAAAGAAAGTTTAAGTATGCTTACAAATGAAGAATGGGTAGAACTTGGCCAAATTGAAAAAGAACTAGAAAGAGTTTGTCATAAAGTTTTAGATAGTACGATGTTTAATTTTGCTTGTCTTATGAATAATGCTCATCGTGATAATGAAAAGCCTCATGTTCATTTTCATTTTGTGCCTAGATATAGAGATGAAAAAATTATTTTAGGTAAGAAATATAAAGACCTTCATTTTGGTTATAATTTTTGGAAATGGTCTTTAAATAAATTTAAAAGACAAAAAGATATATTTACTAAAGAAGAAAAAAGAGAATTAGGAAATTTATTAAAAAAAGAATTTAAATTATAGTAGGTTTAGTTTTAAACTAGACTACTTTTTCTATTTAGATTATAATATTAACAAGAAAGAAGGCAAATAGATGAAATTAAAAGGAAGTTATTTTTACACATTAAGAGAAGATGCCAAAGATGAAGAAAGTAGAAGTGGTAATCTTTTAGTGCGTAGTGGCATGATTAAAAAAGTTGGGGCAGGAATATACATGTATTTGCCGATGGGATTAAAAGTAATTAATAAAATTAAGACAATCGTTAAAGAAGAAATGGACAATGCTGGGGCAGAAGAAGTCTTAATGCCTAGTCTAATTCCGGAAGAATATTATGAAGTTTGTGGAAGAGTAGCATCGTTAGGAAGTAGTATGTTTCGTCTTCAAGACAGGTATGCTAAACCATATGCTTTAGGTCCAACCCATGAAGAATTATTTACTATTGCGGCCAAATCTGTAGTTAATAGTTATAAAGATTTGCCATTTACTATTTATCAACAAGCTGATAAATTTAGAGATGAACCAAGACCAAGATATGGACTTATTCGGGTAAGAGAATTTATTATGAAAGATGCTTATTCCTTTGATAGAGATGAAAAAGGTTTAGATGTTTCTTATCATCAAATGCGAGATGCTTATAATAAAATTTTTGACCGCATTGGTCTTGATTATAAAATAGTTAAAGCTGATACTGGGGTAATGGGTGGTTCATTATCTGAAGAATATCAAGCTGTTACCGATATTGGGGAAGATGTATTAGTATTATGTGATAATTGTGATTATGCATCTAACTTAGAAGTGTCAGAAGTTATAAGTAAAGAAGAGAAAAAAGAAGAAAAGCAAAAATTAGAATTAGTCGAGACTCCCGATAAAGAAACGATTGAAGAAGTATGTGAATATTTAAAATTAGATGTTAAAAAATCAGTTAAAGCCTTACTTATGAAAGCTAATGAAGAACTAGTTATTTTCTTTGTTAGAGGAGACCGGGAATTAAATTTAGTTAAGGCTTCTAAACTTTTGGGAGTTGGGGAAATTAATTTTGCGGATGATGCTTTAATTGCAACAAGTAATGCTGTTCCTGGTTTTACTGGTCCCATTAATTTAAAAGCGAAAATAGTAATTGATCGCGAAATTTTAAATATGCAAAATTTCTGTTGTGGTGCTAATAAATTAGGTTATCATTATATAAATGCTAATATCGATGATTTCAAATATGATATAGTTGGAGATATTGTTAATGTTAAAGAGGGCGATACTTGTCCAGTTTGTGGCGGAAAATTATATTTCAAAAAAGGTATTGAAATAGGTAATATCTTTAAACTAGGAACAAAATATTCTGAAAAATTAGGCCTTACTTATTTAGATGAAAATAATAGATCCTTACCAGTAGTAATGGGTTGTTATGGTATAGGAGCTGGAAGAATACTAGCTTCTGTTATTGAACAAAATAATGATGAACATGGAATGATATTCCCTGTTAATATTGCTCCTTATGAAGTATGTATTGTTTTAATAGATAATAAAGATTCTAAACAAGTGGAAGTAGCGGAGAAAATTTATCAAAATTTAAAACAACTAGGAATTGATGTTTTATTAGACAATCGAGATGAAAGACCAGGAGTTAAATTTAAAGATATGGATTTAATTGGAATACCTCTTCGTTTAACCGTGGGTAAAAAGATAGAAAATAATCTTATTGAAGTTAAAGAAAGAATTAGTGAAGATTATAAAGAAATGAGTATTGATGAAGCTTTAGAATATACAAGTAAATATATTAAAGATAATTTAAAGTAGGTAAATTATGGAAATAATAATTGAAAAAGCTTGTGATGAAGATTATAAAATAGCGGATGAATTTCTTACTCTTCTTATTCAAGATGAAAGAAAATATGATGAGACTATCGATTCAACATTTGTGGTTGAAGACTTTTATTGTCATATTAAAGATGACAATAAAAAATGTCTTTTAATGGCTAAAGATGGTGATAAAAGGGTAGGTTTTATTTATGGCTATTTGCAACCATTAGATGGTAAAAAAGAGAATATTGCTCAAATAGATGCCTTATATGTAGATGAGCATTATCGCCATTTAGGAATAGGGCAAAAATTAATATCTGAGTTTAGTAATTGGGCAAAAGAACAAAATGCTAATAAAATAGAAATTAATGTTATGGAACAAAATATAGGAGCAAGAAAGTTATATTATAAAGTAGGTTTTAAAGATAAAAGAAGGACATTAATTTGGAATATAAAATAAAACAAGGCTGTGTGAATTACCTTGTTTTTTTATCAGTTTTTTTATGTTGAATATAATAAGCAATATTTAATTGGAGACGATAAGGAATAAGTCTAATTCCAAAAAGAGCTAACTTCATTTTTAAAGTGGGAATAATAAGCATTTTTCCTTGCAACATTTTATCAATAGCATATTTAGCTACATATTCACTAGAAGCCCCTTTAATATCAAATACACCTTGAGCTACTTTATTAAATTCGGTATTAACAGGACCCGGACATGGGCATGATATTTTAACATGCGACTTTTTCTTTCGTACCTCTTCATTTATAGCCATTGAGAGTTTAGCAAGATAATTTTTTGTGGCATAATAAGTACTTAGATGAGGACCAGCCATAAAACCGGCGGAAGATGCTACATTTAAAATATAGCCTTCATCTTTTTTTAAAAAGTCTTGTAAAAATAATTTAGTTAAAATATGCGGAGCTTTAACATTTATATCTATCATGTTTAGTTCTTTATCTAAATCGGTTTCGTTAAAATCTCCAAATAACCCAAATCCCGCATTATTAATTAAAATATCAATATGATCATCTTTAACTTGATTATATAATTTGTAACAATTATCTTCATGACTTAAATCTAAAATAATAATCTTAACTTTGGTTTTTAATTCGGCTTTTAATTTTTCTAATCGCTCTTTTCTTCTTGCCACTAAAATTAAATCAATATCTTTACTAGCTAAATATCTTGCCATATCTTGGCCAATACCTGAGGAAGCTCCGGTTATTAAAGCTTTCATTATTTCATTTCTCCTTTTAATTCAAACAGAATATCTCTTAATTCCATGGCTCTTTCAAAGTCTAAGGCTCTTGCAGCTTCTTTCATTTCTTCTTCGACTTTTTGAATCATGTTAATTGCCTCTTTTTTACTCATCTTCGTCTTTTTAGGAGTAGTATCAATATTATTAGAAATAACTTCTTTAATTTCTTTAACAATCGTTTTTGGCGTAATACCATGTTCTTTATTATATTCTTCTTGAATTTGTCTTCTCCGTTTAGTTTCGGTAATGGCTGTATTCATGGCTTCACTAATGATATCGGCATACATGATAACTTTACCATGTTCATTTCTCGCACATCTTCCAATGGTTTGAATTAAACTACGGTCACTTCTTAAGAATCCTTGTTTATCAGCATCTAAAATACAAATTAAACTAACTTCGGGAATATCGATACCTTCTCTTAAAAGGTTAATTCCGACAACAACATCATAAACACCCATTCTTAAATCATGAATAATTTTAAGTCTTTCTAGAGTTTTAATTTCATTATGAAGATAAGCAACTTTTATATTCATTTCTTTTAAATAATTAGTTAGCTCTTCACTCATTCTTATAGTTAAAGTCGTAATTAAAACTCTTTCATTTAAGGCTTTCCGTTTATTGATTTCGCCAATAATATCATCAATTTGACCTTCGGTTTTTCTAACTTCAATAATCGGGTCTAGTAAACCAGTTGGTCTAATGATTTGTTCAACCACTTCATGGTTTACTTTTTCAAGTTCATAGTCTCCTGGCGTAGCTGAAACATAAATAGCGTTTTTAATTTTACTTTCAAATTCTGGAAATTTTAAAGGTCTATTATCTAAAGCACTAGGAAGTCTGAAACCATAATCGACTAGAGTTTGCTTCCGCATTCTATCGCCATTATACATACCTCTTACTTGCGGAAGAGTAACATGCGATTCATCAATAACCATTAAAAAGTCATCTGGCATAAAGTCAATTAAACAAGTAGGAGTACTTCCTTCTTCTCTTAAAGCTAAATGGCGAGAATAATTTTCAACACCATTACAGTAACCAGTTTCTTTTAGCATTTCGACGTCATAATTAACTCTTTCTCTTAGTCTTTGCTCTTCAATAAATTTGCCATTATCATGGAAATATTTTAATCTTTCTTCTTTTTCTTCTTCAATTCTTCTAATGGCTTCTTCCAATTTTTCAGGACTAGTTACAAAGTGGGAAGCCGGAGAAATGGCAATAGACTTTTTGGCTTCTTTAACAACACCAGTTAAAGGATCAAAAATAGTAATACTTGAAACTATATCGTCATCTAAATCAATTCTAATACCCGATTCTTTTTCGTTAACAGGAACAATATCAATGGATGAACCGCGAACTCTAAATGTTCCCCGGTGGAAATCTAAATCACTTCGCTCATAAGTCATATCTACTAATTTAGCAATTATATTATTGCGATTAACTTGATCTCCAATGTTTAAAACTAACATGTTTTTTTCATATTCATCTTTTTCCCCAATACCATAAATACAAGATACGGAGGCGACCACAATCACATCGCGATGGTTTATTAAAGCACTCGTAGTCCGGTGGCGAAGCTCATCAATTTCATCATTGATGGAAGCATCTTTTTCAATATAAGTATCACTTGAGGGAACATAAGCTTCGGGTTGATAATAATCATAATATGAGACAAAATATTCCACGTGGTTTTCCGGAAATAATTCTTTAAATTCACTATAAAGTTGACCGGCTAAAGTTTTGTTATGGGCTAAAACTAGAGTAGTCTTATTTACTTCTTTTATAACATTCGCTATTGTAAAAGTTTTACCAGTCCCCGTGGCTCCGAGTAAAACTTGATGTTTTTTACCTTCATTTATCCCATCAACTAATTCTTTGATGGCTTCCGGTTGATCACCATTCGGTTTATATTTTGAAACTAATTTAAACAATTTCCTCGCCTCACTTTGCATTTAAACATTTATATTATATAACAAAAACCTTCTTTTATATATAAAAAAGGATTAAGATTTGCTTCTTAATTCTAATTTATTATTTTATTAATTTTCTTACTTTATTTTCTTCTTGTCTTACAGTATTTAAGTAATCTTGAAAATTACCGCCAAAATTGATCCTTTCATATAAATATAGATCAACTTTGTCCCTTTGCCCTTTTATTTGTAAAGCAATATAATTTTTAACAACATCTTCTAATGATTCACCATAATGAACCCCATTTAATTTTTTAAAAGTATTTTCAATTAAACCATAACCATCTTCACTTTGAAAAGCTAAAAAACTATGATTATGAAAAGGAGTATAAAAACTATAAGGAATCATATCGTGTTTTAAAAACCATATTCTTTCGAGTTCCACTTGGTCAAAGCAAAGTCCATAACCACTTTTTAGTAATTCTTCCGGATTTTGTAAATAGTAATAGTTAAATAAAAGATTTTCATATGTATTGCTATCAGGAGTATTTACCCTTGTATATATTTGGCCATCTAAAGAACAAAGAAAACCATAATGGATGTTCTTTTGGAGAAAACTAACAAGTTTTGAAACATCTGGTATTTGATAAAATTCTTCTAAAGTCATTAAACCTCCCTATAGTTTTAAAAAAACGAGACCACATAACCTTGTGGTCTCAAAGAATAAAAAGGGGTTGACTAGTGTGATACTAGCACCAATACGGAATTTTCCGAATTGGTGCTTACTATCTTAATCGGTTTATTCTAATTTGTCAACCTTTTTTGACGTATTTTTGACACTTTTTTAGCTATAATAAAATAATAATTAAAATAAATAAAATAGAAGAAATTGAACAATTAAAAAAATAATTGTATAATGATTTTGAAAGGAGATAATCTTTATGTATAATAATCCCTATATTGGTGAATTAGAACCAGTTTCTAGTGGTATTGATATTAGTGTTTGGGGCTTAATAGCTTTCATAATTGCCATAATTGGAGGAATTGTTTTATATTTCTTATTTATTAATAATAGTAAGACGGAAAAAAATAAATATTTGCAAGAAATTAAAGAATTCTTTGGATTCAAAAAAATGTTAATTGAAGACTTACTAAAAATAATTTATCTTATTTTAGCTATCTTTATTACTTTATATTCTTTTGAATTAATCAAAGAAAGTTTTATAGCCTTTATTTTTACTTTATTAATTGGTAATTTAGTATTAAGAATTATATTTGAAAGTATTTTAGTCAAGATTATGATTTGGAAAAACACTAATGAGATTAATAAAAAAATAAAGAAATAATTTAAAAATTGAGGTCAACTCAGTTTTTTTAATTGCTTATAAAAATATTTAATTGTATAATAGAACTAGAGAGGGTGGAAAGATGAAAAGTCAAAGTGCATTATCTTTATTAGGTTCCATTGTCTTTTTGATTTTTGGAATTATTTTATTTGTTGAACCTGATGGTGTCGTTAAATTAATGTCTAACTTATTTGGGGTTGCTTTAATTGCCATGGGAGCTTATCGAACAGTTAATTACTTAATTCAAAATAAAAGATTACAAGTAGTTAATTATAATGAAATAGCTTTTGGCATTACGGCCATTGTCCTTGGAATTGTTTTAATCTTTTTATCAGAATCGATTGCCTTTTTACTAAGAGTAGTTGTAGGTATTTGGGTAATTGTCGCTGGTGTTAGTAAGATTATGCAAACATTCTATACTACTGATAGAAGTAGTAAATTCTATGCTTTACTTATTATGGGTATTGCTTTAGTAGGTATTGGTTTATACATTGTTTTAGAATCTAATTTAGCTTTATCTATTATTGGTTTATTTATGGTATTATATGCCATTATTGATATTGTTAGTTACTTCATGTATGCTCATGACGTAAATGAGCTAAAGAAAGAAGTAGAAAAAGCTGAAAAATATATTGAACATGAAATAATGGAAGGTGAAGCAGTCGAAAAAGAAGAAACTAAAAAAGCCAAAAAGAAAAAGAAGTAAGCCCAAAGGCTTATTTTCTTTAAAGAAAAGGTGATAATGTGTTAAAGAAAATTTTAATTCCCAAAGTTTATTTACCCTTTGCCTATGTTTTAGTGGCATTTGTGGTTTACAAAATAATTAGCAAATTAATTGATCATGCTTTATTATTAAAAAAACCGCATTTTAAGACTAATTCTTTACATAAAAAAAGAGAAAAAACTATCGTTAATTTAATTAAAAATATTTTAAAATACTTTATTGCTATTATTACGGTTTTAGCTATTTTAAGTATTTATGGTGTTGAAACAACTAGTCTAATTGCTTCTTTAGGAATAGTCGGAGCTATCGTTGGTTTAGCTTTCCAAGATACGCTTAAAAATTTATTATCAGGAATAATGATTATTTTTGATAATCATTATGTCCAAGGTGATGTCGTAACGATTAATGGTTTTCGAGGCGAAGTAATTGAACTTGGGTTACAAACAACCAAGTTAAAAGCTTATAGTGGTGAAGTGTTAATTATTAATAATTCTTTAATAACAAGTGTTATTAATCATAGTATGTATAATAATATGCTTTATTTAGAAATACCGATCTATAAAGAAATTTCTTTAAAGGAACTAGAGGGTATTTTAGAAAAAGTAAATAAAAAACTATTAAAGATTAGTGATGTTAAAAAAGATATGGAAATGCTGGGAATTGAAAAGATTGAAGGGAATAAATATTACTATAAAGTAATGATTGAATGTAGTCCGGAGAGTCAATTTAATATTAATCGGAAATTTATGGAATATTTAAAAGAAGAATATGATAAATTAAAAGTAGATGTTCCGGGAGAATATTTAGAAATAAAAAATATACCATAAGAGAAAGAGGATGATAAAATGGAAAAAGCAAAAGTATATTTTATAAGAGAAATAACTCCTGAAAATGTTGTCAAAATATTTGAGGAATTAGGTAAAGAATTAAAAGGAAAAGTAGCTATTAAAGTGCATTCTGGAGAAAGAGGTAATCAAAATTATCTTCGTCCGGAATTTATGAAACCGATTGTAGAGCATTTAAATGGGACTATTGTGGAATGCAATACAGCTTATGAAGGGGCTAGAAACACTACCGAGAAACATACGGAATTAATGAAAGAACATGGCTTTAGTGAACTTTTTAATGTCGATATCTTAGATAGTGAAGAAGATATGGTTTTAGATATTCCAAGTGGTAAAGCCATAAAGAAAAATTATGTGGGTAAAAAGATGGCTAATTATGATTCAATGTTGGTTCTTTCCCATTTTAAAGGACATCCAATGGGAGGATACGGAGGAGCTTTAAAACAATTATCAATCGGACTTGCTTCTAGTTATGGTAAAAGATATATTCATTGTCATGGCAAAGAAAATGCATCTTATGAAGATATGTTTAGAGCCGAACAAAATAAATTCCTAGAGGCTATGGCTGATGCGGCTTCTTCAGTTGTTAATTATTTTGAAGGTAATATGGCTTATATAAATGTTATGTGCAATATGTCTGTTGATTGTGATTGCTGTGATGTGGCT
>CANQLN010000024.1 GCA_947624695.1 uncultured Bacilli bacterium | reverse complement strand
GGTATAAAAATTCTTTTTCGGCCATAGTTTGATGGAAAGCTGTATCAAAGACACCTACCATCGGCGTATTTGGCATCGCTTCTCTAAAAGCCTTAACCCCAATTATATTAGCGGGATTATGTAAAGGCGCAAGACTTGATAGGTCACTAACCGTTTTAATAACATCATCATCGATTAAAACTGACTTATTATATTTATCGCCGCCATGAACTAAACGATGGCCTACTCCATCAATATCTTCTAAACTATTAATAACTTTATTTTCTAAAAGCTCTTTAATTAAATATTGAATAGCTTCTGAATGGTCCACTATTTTAGCTTCTTTCTTAATCTTTTCTCCATTCATTTTAATAGTATAGAAACTATCATTTAACCCGATCTTTTCAAAATAACCACTTATTAAGACCTTTTCTTCAGGTAATTCAAAACATGTAAATTTTAGTGATGAACTTCCTGCATTTACTGATAAAATTTTCATAAATAAAACACCTCTCATATACCATTATATAAGTTTTATAATGTTTTGTAAACAAAGAAAAAATAAGTGTTTAACACTTAATTTATCTTCTAACTCTTTTCCGGACTAGTTGTTCCACCGGCACAAATTTTGTTCCTAACTCTTCTGATATATCTTCTTGATTACGATGAAGAGCATGCATACATTCTAAAAGTTGTTCAGTTCCATCAATAACTTCAATGCCATCCATAGGTTGTTCTTTTAAATAAGTAAGATTTGTAATATAAGTCTTAGCAATAATGCCTTCTTCGTAGGCTTTAATAAAAGCCTCTGTTCCTTTAGTGAAAAGGCCAAAAGTTGCACAAACATAAACTTTTTCGGCTCCTCTTTCTTTAACTTCTAAAGCCGTATCAATAATGGTACTTCCTGAAGAAATCATATCATCAACAATCATAACTTGTTTATTTTCGGGACTAAAACCAACATATTGCCGCGATTCAATCGGATTTTTGCCATCTACAATTCGGGTTACATCTCTTCTTTTGGAAAAGAAGGCATGATTACAACCAAAACGGTCCGCAAAATGTCTAGCCCTTTGTTGGGCACCTTCATCAGGAGCTACGATTAAAATATTTTCAGGTCTAGTGTAATCTAATTTTTCTCTTTTGATTAGTTCAACTAAAATTTGATTTGTTGGATACATATTGTCAAAATTGTGTTTGGAAATCGCGGCGGCAATATCGGGATGATGGGAATCCACGGTTAAAATATTATGAAACCCTAAATAACGACATTCTCTTAAGAAGTCGGCGGCCTCAATCGATTCTCCTAAAACTCTGCGGTGTTGTCTTCCATAAGGTTGAAAAGGAATAATTAAATTAATCCGCGCTGGATTTTCTTTTAAAGCGCCAATTACTCTTGTTATATCTCTTATATGTTCATCAGGATATAAAGGCCTATGGGAATAGTGATTTGGCTGCCGATCATTAATATCACAAACAATAAAAACATCTTGACCGCGGCATACAGTAGGTAAAACAACCTTTCCTGTTCCATCTTGAAAACGAATGAAATCAGCCTCTACAACTGATTCACTTGGTAATTTCTTCCTTAACTCTGGTAGACAATTATTAATAAATATTACTTTTTCCTTCATCTTAAACCTATAAACTTTCCAATCACATTTTGTAACCAATTTACTCTCTAAATCTATTATAAGATAAATAGGTCAAAAAGAAAACCACCAAAATTTAAAAATAATGAAGAAATTTATTAAAAAAAGGTAAGATTTGCTCTTAACCTTTTTTCATTTTTCCTCTTTCATAATGATATTTAGTTTTCATTGCTTGTAAATCGGTATTACCCCGATCTTTCAAATCACTTTCTAAGTTATATTCATAAGGATTAAAATAATTATGCATTCTTTCTTTAAAACTATCATCTAAAATATTTTGGCCTTTACAAAAACGATTATTTTTAAGCATATATCTTCACCATTATTATTATGGCTAGATATATTTTTTTTAATACATTTTATAATAAATCGGCAAATTCAGCATTTTCTTTTTCGTGGGCTTTGATGGTTACTACTTGTTCATTTTTAATAGCCCTATAAATCATCTCATCAAAGTCTATTTTACTTTCATACTCTCTAGCTTTTTCTTTTTCCGGATTAATAACGGGATGATCCGGAACAAATATCGTGCAGCAATCTTCGTATGGTAAAATACTAGTTTCATAAGTACCTATTTTCTTAGCAATTTCAATTATTTCTAATTTATCAAAACAACACAAAGGCCTTATGACCGGAATATTAACGACTTCATTAACGACACTCATACTCGTTAAAGTTTGACTAGCAACTTGGCCAATACTTTCCCCATTAATTAAAACTTTAGCCCCTCTTCTACTAGCTATAATGGCCCCGATCCGATACATCATTCTCCGCATTATGGTAATTAAATATTCATGCGGCATGTTTTTATATATTTCTTCTTGAATTTCGGTAAAATTAATAATATGAAGTTTAATATCTTGATTATAAACGGCTAATTTTTGCGCTAATTTTTTTACTTTATTTAAAGCTTCTTCACTAGTATGAGGAGGACTTTCAAAATATAAAGCTTCTAATTTGATACCTCTTTTAATGGCGAGATAACCCGCGATGGGAGAATCAATTCCGCCACTAAGCATTAAAATTCCTTTTCCTTGGGTTCCAACCGGATAGCCTCCTAATCCCTTCAAACCATCAAAATAATATAAAACTTCAGTAAGTCTAATTTCCACATTAACTACTAATTCTGGATTATTAACATCTACTTTTAAATTAGGAATATTTTTTAAAATAAAAGCTCCTAAGTCTTTTCTTAACATCATCCCATCATAAGGATATTTTTTATCACTTCTTTTAACTTCTACTTTAAAAGTTTTAAAAGACTTTTCTTGTAATAAACTCTTTAAATTATTTTTAATGGTCTCTAAATTTTTATCTTCATCTTTATAAGCCACTACTATTTCATGAATCCCAAAAATATTTTGTAAATGTTCTATTACATATCCAAAATTATCATCATGAGGTTTAATAAACATTCTTCCATAATCATAGCTAATATCTACTTTACCTTCTAAACTACTAATAATATTTTCATTTAATTTCTTGATAAAATAATTCCGATTATCTTTTTTAGTTGATAATTCGCCATACTTTAAAAAGATAATTTTTTCCATAACATCACCACTTAAATTTTTAAACGATTATATTCTACTTCAAAAACTTCTAAAAATCTATTAATTTCTAAAACTGTTGTTAAATGAGAAAGACTTATCCGCATACAAGACTTACTTCTTTCTAAATCATTATAAATAGCCATTACCCCACTACATATTTCATTTGGATTATTAACACTCACATATATTTCATGACTAGATAAAGCATTACTTAAAGATAAAGCCGCTACCCCAAATAAACTAATATTAATGATATGAGGAATAGAATACTTAGTTGTATTAATTTTAATTCCTTCTAATTTCATTAGTTTACTTACGACTCTTTCATTTAAAAGAGCAATATATTTATCTCTTTTTTCTAAATCTCTTAAAGCAACCTTTAAAGCTTCTTTCATACTAACAATTAAAGGAAGGGGAACCATTCCTGGTTTATCACCACTTTTTTTCGCTCCATACATTAATGGTTTTAAAGTAACCCCACTATTTTTATATAAAAAGCCAATACCTTTCGGACCGTAAAACTTATGGGCACTAACGCTTCCTAAATCAATATCGCGAAAACTAACACTCATTTTCCCAATGGCTTGCGATAAATCAGAATGGAATAAAGTTTGATCATTTTCTTTTTTGATTATTTGACGAAGCATTTTTAAAGGCTGTCTTACGCCTGTTTCATAATTAACCGCACTAATGCTAACTAAAATTGTATCTGGTCTAATTAAATTTTTTAAATCATCAAATAAAATTAACCCATCTTCATCATTAGAAACATAACTTATTTCAAAGCCAATGCTTTCTAAATAATTACATATTTGATAAATAGAGGGATGTTCTAATTTGGAAACAATAATATGCTTACCTTTTTTATGGTTTTGTAAAGCGATGCCAATTAAAGCCATATTATTAGCTTCACTAGCCCCACTTGTATATATAATTTCGCTATCCATGATATGAAGCATATTACTTATTTCATGGGTAGTATTATCAAGTAACTTCTTGGCTTCTTCTCCTAAAGCATTATTAGCATAAACACTCCCAAAATATTCTTTTGCAGTTTTATTATACGCATCTAAGGCATCAAGAGATATCGGACTAGTTGTACTATAATCAAGATAAGTCATAAAGAACAACTCCTTCTACTTTAAAATTATACCAAAAAAGCGGTAAATATAAAAGATGCGAATTAGCCTCTTTAGTTTATTTCAAAGTATATTCATATAAGGTTGTATTTTGGGGACTAAAAGATAAGAAATCTGTATTTTCATCATAGCCCACTATATTAAAATGCAAAGCTTTAATAAAACTACCATGGGAAACAATTAAAATTACTTTATTAGGATATTCTTTTTTAATTTTTTCTAAAAACTTTCGAGCTCTTTCTAAACAATCTCTCACCGATTCAATATGACAACTTTTATCATTTAATTTATAGTCCCATTGTCTCTTAATTAAATCAAAAGAAACTTCTTTTCCTTCTAAAGAGCCAAAATATCTTTCTAATAATAAATCATCACTAATTATGGGCACCTTTCCTTGCGTAAGTATTTCGGCGGTTTTCATAGCTCTTTTTAAAGGAGAAGAAAGACAAATATCAATTTCCTCTAAATTAATATTGGGAGCTAAAAATTTGGCTTCTTTTATTCCTTGTTCATTAATTTCAATATCGGTAGTCCCTTGTAATAAGCCTCGTTTATTCCAATCAGTTTGACCATGTCTAACAATAAATATTTTATTCATTTCCACCTTTCCTAACTATAAATAAAGGTTTAGTTCTTAAAAACTAAACCCACAAATAAATTAACTTACTTTTAAGCCTTCTTTTTTATTATTCTTATTATTAAATCTGGCAATTAAAGTATTAATTTTCTTTAATTTTCTTCTACTAAGACTTTGATTAGGATATGTTTCATCCCCTAAAACCTTATTAAGAGGTAAATCTTCTTCTTTATCATAGACTTTAAAACTATCTTTTAAATTATAAAAATCGGTTAAGATTTCTAAAATGAAATCTCGTGCTTGTTCACTCATAGTCATTGAACTTTCAAAGAATTCTTCCGCTTCTTCACTTAATAGACTAATTGTTCCCTCTAAAGTAGCTTCCGGAGTCATATATTCATCAATAGTTCGATATATTTCTCTAATTTCATCATGACCTAAACATCTAATCCCAATTAATTTATCAATTATGTAAGGAGTTACGACACCCACTTTACTTAAAGCTTTATAATAAAAATAAATAGTTAATAAATCTTTAGGATCTTGAATATCTAAAAATTTACTTAATACTTCTGAATTCATATTATATTCTCTTGCAAATGCTAATAAATGAATAGTTAGTAAATCATCCGTAGCATAAAACTCTAAAAGGCCTAAAATTTCTTCATAACTAATATTATATAAACTATTAAATTCTTCAATAGTTATATTATCTTTATTAATATACATTAATTTATTTAATTCTTGTTCTGTCATAACACTCACCCACCAAAACAAAGACAATTATACTCTTTTTTTCCTCTTTAATCAAGAAAAAAGAAAAATCCCCACTACTGAGGATTATTATATTCTTCTAACAATCTTTTATGAATACCTGGTTCAATAATATTTATCGCATTGATGGCATTTTCTAAACTACTTTTAAAATTCCCTTTATAAAATGCCACTTCAGCTTTGGAAAGGCCAAAGTCAACTTCACGATTACTTAAGCGATAACGATTACCATAAACAATGGCGGTCTCGGCCATTTTGGCGGTTTTTACCGTTTCATTAATAGTATTATAAACTTTTAATACTAAATCTCTCGCGGTATCCACTCTTAAATTTAAAGTTTTAATCGATATCGGTCTTTTATCTAATTCCTTAATCATTTCATTAATGGCAAGAGTGGCTTCACTTAATTCCACATAATAATTTTTGGGAACTATTGGTAATTTATAACTCCGCACTTTTTCTTTCGCTTGGAGTAAAATATCTTTTATTTGATCGAGTTCATCTCTGGCTCTTAATTCATCGTCTTTTAAACTTCCTAAAGTTCTTAAAGCCACATTTAATTTTTCTTCTTCATGTGAAAGTTTATTATTTAAAATTTCCATTTCTTTAGCTAGTCTTGAATAAGCCAAAGTCTTACTTCGCTCCATTTCCACCACATGATCATAAGACTCTCTAATATTACTAAATTCATCTTTAATTTCTTTAATAACTAAAACATCATCATCCGATAAATCATAACTATATTTAATATCATCAATCTTCCGATATAATTCATTATTAATTTTTTCTAATTTACTAACCTTAATTAAAATACTTCTTTTATAATCTTCATATAAAGTTTTCGTTAATTTTTCTTTATCAAAATCATTATATAAAGAATCAAAATAATCAAGCATTGTCTTTAATTCAAAAACGGAATCAACAACATTTAAAACATTTAGCCGACTAAAAATATCTTGAATTTTTTTATTAACTTCTTCGATATTATATTCAATATTTAAATATTCTAAATTATAACCCTCTAAAACCATTTTATGATAGATATCTTCAATATCGGCAATTCTTTTAGGAATTAAAACACTCCCTAAATTAACAATAGATTTCGTTTCTTTAATAACTATTTTTAAATTACCGATAACATCATCAATCGCTTTAACAATTCGGCCCACTTCTAAATATTCATTTTTTTCCATCGCTGCTTCAAAAGCTTTGAATAATTTATCAACATTTTCAAATTGTAACTCAATAGGTTTTTTAATTATTTTATAATCATTAACATTATTGTTATATAAATTTCTAATTTCGCGGTAATCAGCCTTTAATTTAATAATAGTTTCCCTATTTTTTTCTTCCGATAAAGTAAGATCCCTAATTTCATTAAGTAAGAAATCAGCTTTGGTTTTTAAATAACTAATATCTAGTTCAACATTTATTAGTCCTTCTTTTAATTTAGGATAATTTTTTTCATTAAAATCATTTTGTAACTCAATAATCTCATCCGTTATTTTGGGAATTTCTTTATCTCTAATACTTTCAAATCGCTTTTGCCAATTTTTATATTTCTTTTTTAATTCTTGATTATTAACTAAAGCTTCCACTTTATTAAGTTCCGATAAAATACTACTTGAAATAATTAAATTTTTATCTCTTTCTAAAGAATTAATCTCATTATTTAAAGTTTTCTTATATCTTTTATCCATGAACAATAAAACAATTACAACGACAATCATTGTAAATAAATAATAAGCAACCGCAATTAGTAAAAAAGTTTCTCTTGTCATAAAGAACCACCTTTACTATAATCATTTTATCATAATATTCCGACTTTTAGAATACACGAAAAGACATTTTTTGCGTTTTGTTAAAATTTGTCAGTTTTTGAAGAAAAAAAGCAACTTTTAAAAAGCTGTTTTACGAAAAATATTTTTTTAGTTTAGCTATTTGATTATTAAAATCTTGATCTTGACAAACAAAATAACCACTTACTAAATTAGCTATCTTTAAACCATTTAAGTAAGCCATCATTTCTTCATTTACACCGCCATCAAGGCCAATTAAAACTTTTTTATCTTGGAGATATTTTATTTTTTCAATAACTTCCGGATTAAATTTTTGCCCACCCATTCCGGGGGTTACCCCCAAAACTAAAACATAATCAATTAAAGGTAAATATTTATCTAATAGATGAATATCTTCATCAGGATTAATGGCTAAACCCATTAAAATATGGTTTTTTTTGACTAATGAAATAACTTCTTCTAAATTATCTTTAATACCATAATGAACGGTTATTATTTTAACATTTAAATTAGTAAATAAGGGAATATATTTTAAAGGATTAGAAACCATCAAATGAATATCTAAACCTTTAGAAGTTTCCTTTAAATTAGAAAGTAATTCATCTATTTTAAAATTAGTATAAGGTACATAAGTGTTATCCATTAAATCAACATGAATAAAATCCACTTGACTCTCATCTATCTTTTTAATAGTTTCTTTCTCGGGATAAATACTTTTTAAATAACTTACCGATATCATTTGGCCTCCTTTAAAAATCTTTGATAATTTTCATAACGACTTTCTAAAATTAAACCTTTATTTAGTTTAGCTACTACTTCACAATCTTTCGTCTTAATATGGTTGCAATCTTTAAATTTACAATGGGTATTAACCAATTCATTAAAACTATTTTTAATCTCTTCTTTTGTATAATTTTCTAAAGAAAGAGCCGAAAACCCCGGAGTATCTACAATGTAAAAATCAGCTAAAGGGAAAAGCTCCACAATTCTGGTTGTATGCTTACCTCTATTTAAACTTAAAGATATCTCATCAGTTTTTAAATTTAAATTTTTATCAAAATAATTAATTAAAGTACTTTTGCCTGCCCCCGTTTGTCCACAAACAGTAACAATTTGACCTTTTAAATATTTTTTTAATTTCTTCCATTTTTGATTTGTAAAAACGGGAATACCAATCTTTTCATAATAATTAAAAATAGGAACTAACTCTTGTAACTCTTTGCTATCAACTAAATCTATTTTGGTAAGGACAATAACGGGTTTAATTTTATTAATCGTTATAATACTAATTAATTTATCTAATAAAGTTAAATTTAAATCCGGTTTTTTTAAACTTGTCACTATAAGAGCTATATCAATATTAGCTACAGGAGGCCTATCTAAAGAATTCTTCCGAAGGCTCACCTCTTCAATTACCTTTTCTTCTTCATTTACTTTAATATGGTCTCCTACTAAAGGTTTAAATTTTTGATGCCGAAATTTACCTCGACTTTTGGTATCGAGGTAAACATCGCCTATTTTTATAGTAAAAGTATCGCTATTAATTTTAACAATTAATCCTTCTTTTAACATAAACCATCACAATTATCACTAGGAGTAGTATTATCACTTTTGCTAACATAAACCCAAATTCTAAATGATGCTCCTCCTTGTACTGGTGTTCCAGCACTTCTACTTTGACGATAGATAGTGCCATCTAAATTATTTTCGGAAACTGTTTCCGTAATTTCTAATTTTAAATTATTTTCAGAACAGAAATCTTCGACATCCGAAACGGTATAAGTACCATCCGTAAAATCCGGATATGGAGTTCCTACTTTAGCCACATAAAGACTAATGCTAGCTCCTTTAGTTAAGCTTTCACCGGGTTCAACTGATTGTCTAACTATCTCATCAGTTTGGAATTCTTCATCATTATCAATAACTTCATCTTCAATATTAACTACTAACCCTCTAGCTTCTAAAGCTCCTTTTACTTCTAAATAATTTTTATGAGTATAATCTTCGATTTGAATAGTTTCATCTCCGGTAGAAACATATAGTTTTATTTCGGAACCTTTTTTTCTTTTAGTTCCCGCTAGAGGTGAAGTTTTAACAACATCTCCAACTTCAATATCTTTAGAAGATACACCTTCTTGTTCATCAGATATCGTAAATCCTTTTTTCTGTAAAATATCAATAGCTTCTTCCGCTTTTTTATTAGTTACATCGGGCACTTCAATCGTTTTAGTATTATTTGTGGTCATAATTAAGACAAAGACTAATGTTACAACAATTATTAATCCCGTAAATATAGAAGCTAATTTAATTAAAATTTTATTTTGTTTTTTCAAATCATCACCTGTTATTTTCTTAACAACCACTTCTTCTTTTTCCTCTGGTTTTATTCTTTCTTTATTATTACCACTTTTGACTTCGCTATTCTTTTTAGCTTCCGTTTTAACTTGTTTAATCACTTTCGTATCATCTGATACTTCTTGATATTTTAATTTTATCTTTGGTTCATTAATTCTTTCCGGTTCTAAACAAGTTTTTAAATCTTCATGCATTTCCCTGGCATCACTATATCTATTTTTGGGGTTTTTGGCGGTCGCTTTAATTATAATATTTTCGACACTTTGCGGAATATCAGGATCTTCTTCCCTAACACTTGGAAGGGGTTCCTTTAAATGTTTAAGGGCAATTTCTACCGCATTATCGCCTTTAAAAGGAAGTTTACCGGTTAATAATTCATAAAATAAAATACCAATAGAATAAATATCACTTTGTAAAGTTGCGCCTTTACCACTTGCTTGTTCAGGTGGTAAATAGTGAACACTACCCATAACTGAATTAGTTTGAGTAAGTTGCGTAGAATTCATGGCCATCGCAATACCAAAATCCGTAATTTTGACTAAGCCATTTTCTAAAATCATGATATTTTGTGGCTTTATATCGCGGTGAATGATATAAGAATCATGGGCAACGGAAAGACCATCAGTTATTTGCATGACAATATCAACCGCTTCTCTAACGGTGAGTTTACCTCGCTTTTTAAGAAGTTGCTTTAAATGTCGTCCTTCAATATATTCCATGACAATATAATATTCCCCATTATCTTCCCCAACATCATAGACTTCCACAATATTAGGATTAGACAAACTACTCGCCGCTAAAGCTTCTCTTTGAAATCTTCTTACAAATTTTTCATCATTAGCTAAATCGCCTCTTAAAACTTTAACCGCCACATTGCGATCAAGAATTGTATCATAGGCTAAATAAACATTAGCCATTCCCCCTTCACCAATACTTTTTATTACTTGGTAACGGTCACTAATCTTTTGCCCTTTCATTATCATAATTATTCACCATTCCTTGAAAGATATGCGATAGAGATGTTATCATTACCACCTCGAGCATTACATTTTCTAATTAATTTTTCCACTTTTTCATAAGCATCTAATTCTTCATCATTTAAAACTTTTTCAATTTGTTCTTCCGTTAACATATTAGTTAATCCATCACTACAAAGCATAATAGAATCAAATTCAATATCGATGACATCAAAAATATCCATATCAACTTTTTCAGCGGCCCCTAAAGCTTTCATTAAAACATTTTTCTTCGGATGAATTTTCGCTTCTTCTTCGGTTAAATTACCCGCATCCACAAGGAGATTAACTAAAGTATGATCATGGGTTACTTTATGAAGTTTCTTATTTTTCATCACAAATCCTGAGGAATCGCCAATATTACCAAAAATTAAATAATTCTTGGTTAAAAGGGCTACAACTAAAGTTGTTCCTAACCCTTTGGAATCAATATTTTG
>CANQLN010000023.1 GCA_947624695.1 uncultured Bacilli bacterium | reverse complement strand
AAATAAAAATCACTATAAATCCTTATAAACACTGGGCTATATGGTGATTTTTTGCTTTAATAAGTGCGAAACTCGGGGCTTTCGGTGATATAAATTTCATTATTTAAATGACTATTTAGAAATGTTATGTTATAATAAGTTTTAGTTTTTAGGGAGGACTTATGAATAATAAAAAAGAGACTCAAACAACTTATGATGAAACTTATTATGAAAAGGGAATATTAATGGCGCGAAAAAAAGATTTAATAGGTACGCAAGATGGTTTAATACCCATAAAATATAAAAACCTCCATCTTATCTTAAATGTTAATTTCTGTGCTGAGAAAAATGAAGAAGACATGAAAGATTTTGCTCTTGTATCTATGTGTAGAGTTGAAGAAAATAAAACTCATCTTTTAGAACTTGCCAAATCATTAGATAGAATACCTCCTAAAACAATTCCGCTTAGATTTTTTACTTTTAATGGTAATGATGGTAAAATGGGAGCCATTGTAGTAACTAAAGGGAAGATGAGGAAACATATTAAAAAACCGCAAATAATTCCTGATATTAATGAAGGCGTTTCTTTTAAAGCGAATATAGTCAAAAAGATTGTTATTCCTGCCTTTTTTGATAATCTAACTTTTATAAAATATCTATCAATCGTAACAATAGGGGATGAAGAAATACCAGAATTTTTAGTAAAAGTTGAATTAAATGGTAAGGAAGGCCTTTGGCTAACTTCTAGTCGTAAATTTTTAGTACCGCCCATATTTGATATAAATAGTATTGATTTAACAATGCTAACGGATGATAATATTAATAGTCAAATTATATTTGGAAAAATTAATGGCTTTAGTCATGTTTATGAAAAAGGTTCTTTAAAAAGAATAATTAATGTCTCATTAAAACTACCAGAAGATACTAAAGAAGTTTTACAAGAGTTTATTCAAAAAACAAGAGTAAGAAAAAAGAGATAATTAATTACTTAAATAATAAGAAATTAAGAAAGCAAGAGAAGTAATGACTATACTTAATAGATTAAAATGATCTGGGTAGATAAATAAAATAGAAGATATAACAAAACCAATAATGGCACTATAGGAGGTCCTAAAGTGCTTTTTTAATAAATAATTAACTAATTTTAAAATAACAATGGCACTAAGTAAAAAAGAAATAATAAAAGGGATAAGAGATATAATAACAGGTAAATTAATACTTAAAGGGTTAGCAATAATATTTAATAAATATTTATAAACGCCAATGAGCATTAATAAAGCAGCGCCACTAATACCGGGGACAATTTTTCCGATGGCATAAATAAACCCGGCTAAAGTCATAGTTAAAAAAGAAGGATTTAAAGTGCTTTCAGGTATCTTTTTTTCGAAAATAAAAAGCATAATTCCTAAACTAAAACTAATTAAAAAAGGGAAAATATTTATGTTTTTATTAGTCTTATCTTTGATTTCTTTTAAAAGACATGGAATGCACCCTAAAATAAGACCAATAAAAACATAAGAAATAAAAAATAATTTTTCTTCTAAAAGATAGAGAATTATTTTACTAAAGAAAAAAACACTTAAGATAATGCCTATGATTAAAGGGGTGAGATATTTAGTATTATTTTTAACATCTTGAAAAAGATTTAATATTTTATCAATGATTGTTTCATAAATACCTAAAATGGTAGCAATAACTCCGCCTGATACACCAGGTATAATAAAACCAAGGCCAATGATTAAGCCATAGATTAAATTTTGTATGTTCATGTGTAAACCTCTCTATAATAAAATGTATTTAAAAAAATATTATGATATACTAAAAAGGGATTAGTTATGAAAATATTAAAAATAACAATTATTATCTTAGTAGCTATTATTACTTTATTTACAAGTATTAATTTTTATATGCTTATTAAAGCTAGTAAAAGTATTAAAGATATTAGTAATTTATCAGGTACTTATGATATGGCTTTAGTTTTAGGTTGTGGTATTAATAAGGGGGAACCATCTTTAATGCTTAGAGATAGACTTGATAAGGCTATAGCTTTATATGAAAAAGGTTATGTGCAAAATATTATTGTAAGTGGAACTCATAAAGTTGGCTATAGTGAAGTCGATGTTATGGAAAAATATTTACAAAAAAAGGGGATTACTAAAGATGTAATCATTCGGGATGATGATGGTAATTCGACAAAAGAAAGTATTAAAAATTTCTATCATAATTATAAAAAGAAAAAAGTTTTAGTGGTGACGCAAAAATACCATTTATATAGAACTTTATATCTGGCTTCTAATTATGAACTTAAAGCAACGGGAGTTTATGCAGATGATATTCATTACCGAGGGCAAATATTTAGAGAAATAAGAGAAATAATGGCTCGGATTAAAGACTTTTTTATCTAACCAATTTTTGGTAAGAACCAATTATTGGTTTTTTATTTTTGACTAATTTACTCATAATAATATTGATGGTGATTATGATGAAAAAAATATTATTAATAATAAGTTTTTTACTAATTCCTTTGCCAACTCTGGCTTATTCCGATTTTATTTATCGGGGAGGTAATACCCTGGGAATAGAGCTTGATTGTGATGGCATTTTAATCGTTGGCTTTTATGAAGTTGATGGCAGTTTTAATAAAGGTGATCCAAAATTAAAAATAGGCGATTATATTAAAAAAGTTAATGGGGAAGAAGTAAATACTTTAAAAGAATTAACGAAAACGATTGAAAAATATGTGGATGATGGAAAAGTAGAGATTACTTATACAAGAGATAAAAAAGAAGAAGTAACAACCCTTCCTTTATTAAATGAAGGTGGCGTTTATAAAACAGGTTTATATGTTAAAGATAGTATAACCGGAATCGGAACACTTACTTATGTTGATCCCGAAACCCATATTTTTGGTAGTCTTGGTCATGAAGTAATTGAATCATCTTCTAAGGAACTCGTCGAAATAAAAAGTGGTATGATTTTCCGGAATGCGATTGTTTCTATTGACAAGTCCACTGTGGGTAGTGCTGGTAGTAAAAATGCTAAATATTATTACAATACGGTTTATGGTAATATTTTAAAAAATACTAATCATGGTATTTTTGGTAAATATAATAAAGGATTAAATAACTTGGAATTAATTGAAGTTGGTACTAAAGAAGATATCAAAATAGGAGAAGCTTCAATCTATACGGTTTTAGAAGATGAAAAAGTGGAAGAATTTAAAATAAATATTGAAAAGATTAATGAGTCTAGTAATACGAAAAATTTAACGTTTGCCATAACAGATGAAAGACTCCTTGCCAAAACAGGAGGAGTAGTGCAAGGTATGAGTGGTTCACCGATTGTGCAAAACAATAAAATAGTGGGTGTTGTCACCCATGTCATTGTGGATAATCCTTATACGGGTTATGGCTTATTTATAACGACAATGTTAGAAGAAGGAGAAAAATAACTCCTTTTTATTTGTGTAAAATAATCCGTCAAAATAAAGTAAATAATTTGAAAATTGACATCAAATTTATTGTTATTATTATTTAGATGTATTATCTTATATATAAGAGTAAGGTGTTCTTAATGAAAAAAATGATAAAATTAAAAATAGGCTTATTTATAATATTTGGAATGGCAATAGGTATTATAGTTTCTAAGGTTAATATCTTTAAAGCGCAAGGATCTGTACCAGGTAATCCTTCTTTTGGAGATGCTCGTTTTTATCAATGCGTTTTAGCGGCGACTAATCATAGTTCTTCAGGAATTGAATATAATGTCCCAAATTCAGAATTAGAGGCTTTAACTAATTTTGAATGTGGTGGCTTTTCCGTAACTGATGGAATAAACACTTTAAAAAATTTAGTTACTTTGCATTTAACGGGTGGCTCAATCGGGGAAATTCAAACGCAAAATTTTTCTAAATTACAAACTATTTATATCGATAAAAGTGCTAAACTAACGGTTGTTGGTCATGATAATCATATACTTCATGAGTTAACAATTACGAATGGTTCTTTAGATACTTTTGATGCTAGTGAATTTAAAGCTTTAGGTAATTTAAATTTAGCAAATAATAATTTAACTAATGTAAAAATAAATAATGACCAAATAAATGAGGTAGTTTTAGATAATAATAATTTATTATCTTTAGATATTAATCCTAGTTTAAGAACTAATCGGGTTTCTTTTAAAAACCAAACTAGAGACATAAAACTAACTAAAAAAGATGGTAAATATGAATTAAATCTAACAGAAAAAGATTCTAATCTTGATCCGCAAAAAGTTCATTTTAGTAATACTTCCGGCACAACATATGATGCTGCTTCCGGTAAATTTACGATGACTAGACGAATAGATACTTTGACTTATACATATAATACAGGACATGCCAAGGCCGGTTTAATGCCTGTAACTATTAATTTAACTTATAGTCCAGAAGTAGGAACTTTCTTTTTAGGAAGTAATCTGCAAGTTAAATATACGCAAACTAAAACGGTAGATGTTACTTTAACTTGGCCAGATGATAATATCAAATATTATTGTTTAAATGAAGAAAATAGTAGTTCTTCTTGTTCTTGGCAAGATGCCAGTGGTAATAATATCAAAACGACTCATTCGTTTAATGATGAAAGTGATGGGGTAAAAACTTTATATGCTTTTGTTAAGAATGATAAAGAAGAAATTTCCAATGGGGCTAAAGCCGAGATAACTTTAGATGCTACTGCTCCTAAAATAGATAAATTTTATATTGGAGGATCTGAAAACCCTGAACAAATAAATAGTCAAAGAACCACCGTTTATTTAACTTGGAATGATGAGGATGTTTCTTCATATTGCCTAAGCACTACAGAAAGTAGTAATAATTGTACATGGCAAAGTGCTACCGGTAAAGAATTAAATAGATCATATACTCTAGCTAGTGGTAAGGGTCAAAAAACTTTATATGCTTACTTAAAAGATAAAGCTGGTAATATTTCTGAGGTTAAATTTGATAATGTCAATTTAGAAATGGAAGAAGAATTAGCAGCTCCCGTAATTGATAGTTTCTATATTGGCCCTCTTTATAGTAAATATACGAATACCCGGACTCCGGAAATTCATATAATTTGGTCAAGTGAAAATGTTACGCATTATTGCGTTAGTAAAACTAATAATTCTCATGATTGTAACTGGCAAAGTACTAATCGCCAAGACGCCATTTTTAATGGAACATTTACTGATGGGGATGGCGTTAAAACTTTATATGCTTTTATTAGAAGTGATGACTTAATTTCTGAAAGTAAAATGGCTACCATTATTTTAGATACAACTAAACCAGTTGTAACGAGTTTAACTACTAATGGTAAGGCTATTTCTAATACCAAAACTGAATTTAAACTTTCATGGGATGATAATGATGTTGTTAGTTATTGTTTGAGTGAAAGTAGTACTTATGCTAATTGTAGTTGGCAAAATATTAGTAATCAAAAAAATACGATGGCTTATTATACTTTTACCACAACCGGGACGAAAACTATTTATGCCTATTTAAAAGATGCTTCTGGTTTAGTATCGGAAGGAAAAAGTCTTGAAGTGGTGGTTAAGTCTTCAAGCAGCACGGTAACTCCTAATCCAGAACCTGATAATAATACTAATACCAATACTAGTACTAATAATAACAACAATTCTAATACTAATACCAATAATTCTAATCCTAGTTCGGGAGGAAATAATAGTGGTAATAATTACGATACCCCTTTAGATCATGGACCCCAAACTGGATTTGCCGAAGTAGGAGTGCTTATTTTAGCTCTTGCTATCGGTATCGGAGCTTACTTCAAAATTAATCAAAAGAAGAAAATGTTTAGACTATAAAAAAAGGGCTTACATAAAGCTCTTTTATAATGTTTCAATATTATTTTTGGTAAAAGGATTTTTTAAGTGATGAGTTTCCATATTTTCACTATTTTCTAAATTATTTTCTTTTAGTATTTCTTTTTTTAAAGTACTACTTTTACCAATAACCGCATCTTTTAATTCTTGTTCATTACTACCAAAGTCATCATTAACATCAATTACTCTTAATATTTCATCCATCGAAGTTATGCCTTCCATTACTTTAGTTAAGCCATCTTTAATTAAAGTATTATCACTTTGACTATAGACTAAAGTTCTTAGTTCTTCTTTTCTAACATTATTAACAATGGCATCACGAATATCTTGATTGATTTCTAAAACTTCATGAATAGCGGTTCTTCCTTTATAACCATTAATACATTCTTCACAACCAACAGGTGTATATATTTCGCTAACATCGATATCTAATACTTTTTTAAAAAGATTTTTCTCATACTGATTAGTAGGTCTTGCACTCCGACATTTAGGACATAGTTTTTTGACTAATCTTTGAGAAACAATTCCGGATAGAGCACTTCCCAGTAGGTACCGTTCGACATCCATATCTAATAGTCTTTCAATCGTATTTAAAGAGTTGTTGGTGTGAATAGTTGATAAAACTAAATGTCCTGTAATGGAAGCTCTAACCGCAATTCTGGCTGTTTCATCATCTCTAATTTCTCCAATCATGATAATATCGGGGTCTTGTCTTAAAATACTTCTTAAGGTATTACTAAATGTTAAACCGATTTCACTCATAACTTGGACTTGGTTAATGCCATCAATTTTCATTTCGACGGGGTCTTCAACAGTTATGATATTTCTTTCCGTAGTATTTAAAACTTGAAGCATTGAATAAACGGTGGTTGACTTACCACTACCAGTAGCACCTGTAACCATAATAATCCCATTCGGCTTTTTAATTAGTTCATTAATTTTATTATAATTTTCTTTTGATAACCCAATAGACTCTAAACCATTTAAACTCATGCGGTAATCAAGAATTCGAATAACAATTTTTTCGCCATCAACCAGTGGTAAAGAAGAAACCCGCAAATCTACATCTAAATTTTCAATTAAGCCCTTAATGGCTCCATCTTGAGGTAGTCTAGTTTCGGTAATATTCATTCCGGAAATAATTTTAATCCGGGTAATTAAATTCTTTTTAACAGTGGCGGGAACTTTGGCATAGTCAAGTAAAGCTCCATCAATCCTAATTCGGACATTTAACTCTTCCTCCGTGGGATCGAAGTGAATATCGGAAGCGCCATTTTTAACGGCATCGATAATCATGCTATTAACTATATCAACTACCGGTTTATTGTCATAATCAAATTCTTTAAACACAAGTATCACCGTTATTCCCTTTTACTAATCCTAATTATACAATAAACCGCTTTTTAAAACAATATAAAAAGATGAGATTTTAAAGGCAATTTATTTACATAAAAGCTCCTTTTTGTTAAAATAAAGAAGAGGTTGGGCGGAATATGAAAACATTAATCAAATTAGAAGAAAAAAAAGATGTTTTTATTGTAAATAATATTTACGAATTTTTAAACCCTGAAAATGTTTATATTCCCCTTAATAATTCTAATTTCAATAAAAAAAATTATTTTTATAAAGATACTTTTATGGCGGATTTTGTTATTTCTGTTTCGGGCTTTTTTGGTGGGGAAGAAGAAATGCTTCTTAATGGTAAGAGATGCCAAACTATCAAAATTAATAATGATTTTAAAGAAAATAAAGAATTTAAAAAAGTTAAACCCAAAGTTAAAAATATTGCTGACTTAATGCAAGTAATTAATTCTAATCATCTTGAAACTCTTAAAGAAAAAATTAAGGCTTTACCCCAAATTGATCATTTAATCGTTAGTTGTTTTGATGAAGAAATTTATGAAATGAATGAATTTATGTGCTTAGTCGAAAACTATAAAGAAATTTTAAAATTAATTGATGATTTAAAAAAAATATTGTCTTTAGAAAATTCTATTTTAGCAATTAAAAACACTAATGTTAAAGGAATTAAAAAAGTCAAATCCATAAGTGGGGTTTACCCTGATTTAAAAGTTATGCTTTTACCTGATAAATATTTAATGAGTATCCCCGATAATTTAACGGATTACTTAAATATTCCTATGGAAAATACGCTTATTTTAACTACTAATGAAATTTATGAATTAAATGAAGTTTTAAAAGGCAAAAGTATTAGTGAAAAATATATTACCATTAGTGGGAATGCTTTAAAAAAGTCTTTAATTATTAAAACAAAAATAGGAGTTTCCCTAAAAGAAATTATTCAAAATTTTCTGAAGATAACCACTAATGATTATGAAGTTTATGAAAATGGTTATTTGCAAGGAGTTAAAATTAAGGATTTAAATAAAGTTGTTATTACTCATAAAACTAGATGTATAGTTATTAATAAAAAAGAAGCCAAAGAACAAACAGAGTGTATTAACTGTGGCGCTTGTATGAAGATATGTCCTGTTTATATCAATGTTAAAAAATGCTACAGGCAAAAATTAATGAGTCATCGTTGTCTTGGCTGTGGCTTATGTGATTACATCTGTCCGGCTAATTTAGCTTTGAAAGAAATAGTAAAGGGGGGAAATGATGAAGAAACTAACGACTAAAGATTTAGTTTTAAGAGAAATTATGCTTTTAATCCCTTTTATCTTTTATAGTCTTTATAAAAATGGCTATTTAATTTATAGTAAAGGCTTAATAAATGGGGTAATGATATTTAAAATTATTTATTTAATTTTAATTAGTCTAGGAATTAAATTGATATTAGATTTAATTAAATATCATCACATTAAAATTGATTATAATTTAATTTATGCTCTTTTAGTTCCGATGATTGTTCCTTATAATATTAATCTCATTCTTTATAGTATAATTTTTTTTACTACTTATCTTCTTAATTTTTTAGCTTCTAAATATTTAAAATGGAACCCCATTTGTTTTAGTTATTTACTTATTATTTTAGGAGAGTATTTAGTTTTTGGCCTTGAATTTCGTACTCCTTTAGAAATAAGTTATGAATTTAGTTTTTCACTAGTTGATTTACTAATGGGAAGACTTACCGGGGGTATTGCCTCAACTAGTATTATTTTTAGTTTAATGGCTTTTACTATTTTAGTATATAATTTTTATTATAAAAAAGATATTCCTTTAAGTCTTAATTTAACTTATATCTTGCTAACATTTAGCTATTTTTTAATTACTAAAGATAGTCATTTTATTTTAAATAGTGAAGTTATTTTTGCAAGTATTTTTATTGCTCCCTTACCAGAATATAGTCCCTTTAGAAGAGGATGGCAAATTCTTTATGGTGTTTTAATTGGAATTATTACTTTTATTATTTCCATTACTTTTAATAGTGTCATTAGTATTAATTTAGCTATATTTATAGTATCGCTCCTAAATTTCGTCAAAATTCGACAAAACATGTCAAAAAAACCCTCTTGCTAAATTAAAAGGGGTATGTTAGTCTATTAACCAAGGCACAGGAAAACAAAGGATTTCCCTGTGTTTTTTTATGGAAAGGTGGATTAAAAAATGAAAAAGGTCTTATTTAGTTTGTTATGTTTTTTCTTTTTAACTTCAATGGGGCAAGCTCTAGATATTGAGGGCACTAAAATACCTTATTATGTGCGCGAAACCAACAACCGGACAGTTTATAAAGTTTCAAAATATTATTTAGAAACTCCGGAGAATGTTGTTTTTCCCAAAACTTATCGGCAATTTGCCAGTGGTTCTAATTTTTCGGAGTCCTCTTCTTATGATGAATATAATGGAAATGGCTCTGTAAATAGTATTTTTGCGGATGCCTCATTTTATGGCTATTTAGAAAACCCAAGTGATGAAAATTATTTTTATACTCAATTTTATATTTGGAAATATATCTTTAATAAAGATATTGTAATGTGTGATGTTAGTGGTAATTTAATTAAAGAAGAAGATATTGCTTTTTTCCAAAATTTAAAAGATAAAATTGCACGTCATCGTTTAGAAGAAAATTTCTTTAAAGAACCGAAAAGAGGGGAAATCTGGCAAGATACTTATTTTTACTTGAGTAATCAAGAGAAATACCCTTTCCCTAATGTTTCCGGTTTAGAATTTGAAGAAGTGCTTGGAGGATTTAAAATCATAAATAATCAGGTTGGGCATTATAAGGTGAATTTTTCTTTAGAAAATAAAGAAGAGGTTAAATGGTATCAAAATTATGATGTTTATACCTATTTAAGAAATACGGGAGGACCAAGTGATTTAGGGAAAACTATAGATTATACTGTTTATGGAACTCCTTTTAAAGTAGAGGAAGAAATTACGGGCGTCAATGGTAAATATGGCGATGCTTTAAAAGAAAATAATGAATATGCTCTTTATCTAGATTGGGAAGAAAAGTTAAAAGTTACTCCTAATGAAGTGTATCAAATTAGAAGTAATAGTCATTATACTTTAAAAAATTCCACTACTTTAGAGGCATTTAAAAACTTCGAAGATATTTCTTTTGACTTACATGATGAAGAGACTTATACTTTAAAAGTTAAAAGAGATATTATTAAAGCTAAAATTCTTTTAAATATTTTAGATGATAATACTTATCAAATAGTTTTGAAAAGTAATAAGGAAGTATATAAAACAGTTAATAAAGATACCAAAGAAGTTACATTACCTTATGGAACTTATGTGATGGAAGGCTTAGATACCGATTATACTAAAGAAATAGAAGTTAAAGCCGAAGAAGATATTTCTTTAGAAATTAATAATCCTCATAAGGAAGAGTCTAAAGAAAGTGGGAAAGGTACGCCTTCAATCGAGTCTTCGGTAAAAGAACAAGAGAAAGAAGATGATGATAATTTAACTTTTGGTGAAGAAGTAGTGCCTGATAAATTTTTAGGGTTAGAAGATGAAGTTGATTGGTCTAAGGTTCCAAATAAGGATCTTTACCTTCAAAATAATCTGGAATTTTGGCCTCCCAAAACTAATGATAATATTCTAAATTATGTTTATCTTTTAACGAGTTCTAGTTTTCTTGCTTTAAGAAGTTTTCCAAAAATTAACAAACTAAGAAGAGAAGGCTATTAAAGGCCTTTTTTCATGCCTGTAAATTTTTGTAAATAAGACGTCAATAAAATTAATTTATTTTTATTTTTTCCCAATTTCATTTACTTTCCTGGCCGGTTATAGTACAATAGTGGTAGACAGTGGATGACTGTGTCAGAAAGTGGGTGATATAAATGTTCATGGGCGAATATCATCACAATATTGATGAAAAGGGCAGAATTGTCTTACCTGGTAAATTTCGAGAAGATCGAACTAAAATCGTTGTGACTCGTGGTTTAGAGAAGTGTTTGTATTTATATACAACTGAAGATTGGCAAAAAGTTGTAACTAAATTAGATACCTTACCTTTCACTAAAAAAGATGCCCGAACATTTATGAGATCCTTTTTTGCCGGTGCCTCTGTATGTGAATTCGACAAGATGGGTCGAATCAATATTACCTCCCCGTTGGTTAGCTACGCCGGTTTAACAAAAGAATGTGTTATAATCGGCGTAAATGACCGCATTGAAATATGGG
>CANQLN010000022.1 GCA_947624695.1 uncultured Bacilli bacterium | reverse complement strand
CATGGAACATTAACAAATACAAAAATAGGATTAATATATGCCAGTGATTATTATTTATCAGGCGGAGATAGTTTAAAATGCCATTATCAAGCAAGTTCTAGTGGTTACGGAAAGTGTAAAACAAGCTGGATGCACTTGGGCAATAATGATACAGCAAATTTAAGCACAAGTGGAGCGGCCCCAGCTAGCGTACACGAATGGACCATGTCGCGGTATGATAGCGGCAATGCGTGGAGTGTCGATAGTGACGGCGATGTGGACGGCACCGGCTTCAGCTATGAGTGTTCGGTTCGACCAGTCTTCTATCTTAAGTCCGGGTTAAAATTATCAGGCGAAGGAACACTTGAACATCCTTATTTAATCGCGGGTGTTCCAGATTAAGGTGAGTATTTCTCATCTTTTTTGAATATGCCGTATGAAAGTAGTATAATAAAAATATAAAAAAGAAGTAGGAATGAATATGAGAAAAAATATTTTTAAAGTTGTAATGGCTATTTTAATTATAATTTTATTTTCTTTTATCATTTATAATGTTAGAGTAAATAATAAAAGAAGTGAAAAAAGATATGCTGAAATAAGAGAAAATGTTAAAAAAGGAGTAGAGTGGAATATTCGGGTTCAACATCCTGGCTGTACAATAGGAAAAGAATTTAAAGAAACCACTATGGGTACTAGTTATAATTCAGCATTTTTAGTCAAAAATGGTTATCTTAAAAAAGATGAATTATTAGATGTTGATGGCAAATCTTATTGTGATGCATATGTTGATATTAATGAATATTATGAAGATCCTTTAGATCATCAACATAATTGTGAAGTATATTATAAAATATATCTAAAATGTAAAGGTTATAAAGAAAAAGGTTATAGGGCTTAAGATTTAAGCCCTTTTTTGTTAGGAACAATTTTTGTTTGTTTTTGTCACATTTTTATAACATATGGCAACCTTTGTCGAATCTGTTTAAAAAATTAAAAATTTGCTCTATATTAAAGTAGCAGGTGAATATATGTTAAAAATGGATTTAGAATATCGCCAGTTTAAAAAGTATAAGAAAGAAATACTTTTTGTAAGATTAAAAGGAAATTTAAATAAGAGATCAGTATATAAAATTCATACTTATTTAGTACCAGTTTTAAAGAAACATAAAATAGAAAACCTTATTTATAATTTTAAATATTTAGACAACATTGATGAATCGGGAATGAATGCTTTAATTCTTACAAAATGTCTGGTTAAAAATTACAAAGGAAATATTTTTATCTGTAATGTAAATGATGAGTTAGAGTCAAAATTAAGGAATCTACGCATTAAAACATTTTCTTCAGAAACGCGAATTATGAAAAATTTTGGTGCAAAAAATGAACTATGAAAAAGTAGTTAAAGACAATGAAAAAATGATTTGGAAGATAGCTAGTCATTTTTATGGTGTTGATAAAAATGATTTATTTCAAGCGGGTATTGTAGGCCTTTTAAAAGCTTTAAAAAAATACCAACCTAATAGTGAAACTAAATTTTCAACCTATGCTCATGATTATATTTTTGGAGAGATGTATCTTCTTGCTAATAACCGAAATATAAAAGTGGGGAAAGATATTTTAAAATTATATAAAAATTTAGAAATAGCGCGTTATAAATATGCACAAAGTATGAATAAAGTACCAAGCAATTTAGAACTAGCCGAATTATTAGGTTTAAGTATTGAAGATGTTGACTTAGCTTGTAATAGTGCTTCCCAAATTATGTCTTTAGATTCTTCTTATGAAGATAGAAGTTTTTATGAAACCGTGGGAGAAAGTATTGATTTAGATACCAAAATTCTTGTTGATGATAGTTTTAAAGTCTTAAATGATGAAGAAAGGAAGATTATGAAATCGCGTTATTATGAAGATTTAACTCAAAGTGAAGTTGCTAAAAAACTTAATATGACTCAAGTTATGGTTTCCAGATATGAAAAGAAAAGTTTAGAAAAAATGCGAACTTATCTTAACGTTTAAAATTTTTGCATAACTTATACCAGTTATTACCATAATATAAATGGTGATATAATGAGTAAAGATGAATATCAAAAACTTGTTAAAAGAATGTCTCCGAAAGAACCAAAGTTTAGAAATGCTTTAGTAGCTTTCTTAGTCGGAGGTTCTATCGGTTTTCTAGGTGAAGTTATTGTAAATATTTTAATGAATTCCTTTGGCTTAGCAAGAGTCGATTCTTATGCTTGGCTAGCGTTTATTCTAATTTTATTGGCAACATTTATGACTGCAATAGGCAAATTTGACAATCTAGTTTCGAAAGCCAAATGTGGACTAATAATTCCCACCACGGGATTTGCCCATAGTATTCAAAGTGCCGCTTTGGATTACAAAAAAGATGGCTTTGTTACCGGCATTGGTTCTAATGTTTTTAAATTAGCCGGTTCCGTTATTTTATATGGCATAGTTAGTGCTTTTCTTTTAGTTTTACTAAAGGTGGTTATATATGGCTAGTTTAAAATTCAATAATGTTTATTTAAATGATTGGGTAACTATATCCGGACCTTTAGAAAGTAATAGCAGTCTTAAAAAGATAGATATAAAAATGGATGACTATTACTTTGGCGAAAAGACTTTTGAAAAAGCGGAAACTAAAATGCAAAAAGTAGTTATTGCTAAAATAATTGAGAAAAACAAGTTAGAGGAAAGTGATATCGATTTATTAATTGGTGGTGATTTACTTAATCAAATATCGGCCACTAATTATGCGGCGATAGATAAACCCATCTCTCTTTTAGGCGTTTATAGTGCTTGTGCTACTTTCCCCGAATCTTTAATTGTGGGAGCCATGTTCCTAAATAATAGTAGCATAAAAAAAGTTATTGGCATAACGAGTAGCCATAACTTAACAGCAGAAAGACAATTTCGTTTTCCGATAGAATATGGAACACCTAGACCGCATACTTCAACATTCACCGCGACAGCCGGAATTAGTACCCTTTTATCTAAAGAAGCGAAAAAGGTTAAAATTGAAGCCGCTACTATTGGAAAAGTTACCGAAATGGGTATTAATGATGCTAATAACTTAGGAGCCGTTATGGCTCCAGCGGCGGCTAAAACATTATATGAACATTTAAATGATTTAAAAAGAAGTCCTGATTATTATGACTTAATTTTAACTGGTGATTTGGGTTGTGTAGGAGGAAGTATTTTTAAAGAATATTGTCTTCTTCGCTATAACTTAAAATTAAAAAAACATCTAGATGCTGGTTGTGAATTATATCTTAAAAGTCAAGAAACTTATGCGGGCGGGTCAGGTCCTTCTTGTCTTCCTTTAGTTTTATTTAATAAAATATTGGAAAATAAGAAATATAAAAAAATTTTAATCATTGGGACGGGAGCCTTACATAGTCAGACCTTCGTTAATCAAAAAAGTCCGATTCCCGCGATTGCCCATGCTGTTAGTTTGGAGGTCATATAATGTTATATTTAAAAGCCTTTCTCTTTGCCGGATTTGTTTGTCTTATTTGTCAAGTAGTACTTGATAACACCAAACTGACGCCTGGTCATATAACTAGTAGTGTAACTGTTATCGGAGCTCTCCTTTCATTCTTCGGTATCTATGATAAAATTGTGGCTTGGTGTGGAGCTGGAGCAACTGTTTTAATTTCGAACTTTGGCCATATGCTTTATTCATCCGCTTTAGCGGGTTACGAAGAAGCCGGGGCTTTAGGAATATTTCAAAACATGCTCTCTAATGCTGGTGTTGCTATTGTTAGTGTTGTCGTCTTTTCTTTTGTCTTTACTCTCATTTTTAAAGCAAAAGATTAAAAAGGGAATTTTAATTCTCTTTTTTCTTTGCTATAATATACTTGTTTATTTGTTCTCGTAGCTCAGTTGGATAGAGCAATCGCCTCCTAAGCGGTGGGTCGGGCGTTCGAATCGCCTCGAGAACACCATGTAGATAGATAACTCGAACTTTTCAATTAATTCGAGTTTTAATATAAACAATTTATAATAAAAAAATATTAAATAGAAAGGGATCAATCAATAAGAAATATGAAGAAAGAGTTAATCAAAGCAGAAATAAATGTTAATAATAATAAAATAGGTATTTTGAGAATTGGTGATACTGACTATATATCATTAACTGATTTAGCAAAATATTCTAATCCTGAAAATCCTGCTAATGTAGTAATTCATTGGATGAGCAATAAAGGAACATTTGATTATATAGGATTATGGGAACAATTAAATAATAAAAATTTTAATTTCACGGAATTCCGTGAAATTAAAAATAATGAAGTTGGATATTCATCATTCACTTTAAGTCCTAAAAGATGGATTGATAGGACAAACGCTATAGGAATATATTCTAAAGGTGGGAAATATAGTATAGGAACATTTGCTCATCCTGATATAGCATTTGAATTTGCTAGTTGGTTAAGTCCTACTTTTAAATTATATTTGATTAAAGAATTTGAAAGATTAAAAAAGAATGAAGCATATCAAGAGAAAATTGAATGGCGTGCTAATAGAGTTTTAGCTAGAACAAATTATTTGGTCCATACGGATGCCATAAAAAATTATATTGTTCCATTATTAACTGAAAAACAAAAACAATATGTATATGCAGAAGAGGCTGATGTATTAAATGTTGCATTATTTGGTATGACAGCAAAAGAATGGAGAGAAATTAATCCAGAATTGGCTAAAGAAGGAAATATTAGAGATTACACCGACTTAGTACATTTAGTTATATTAAACAATTTAGAAAATTCTAATGCTGAATTTATTAAATTAGGATTATCCCAAAAAGAAAGATTAATAAGACTTAATGATTCTGCTAGAAATCAAATGGAAATCTTAAAAAGTAATAATGGAATAAAGGGATTAGAAAATATTGATAAATATTTAATTGAAACTAGAAAACAATAAAATTAATATTTGATGCAAAAAGCATAGAAGTTGAAAAAACTACATAGTAAAAAATTTATTAAAAGGTAATGCTCAATTTTATGAGAAAATGAAGATGGTAATAATAAGATTTAATATATAAGGAGTATCAGATGGATAAAGTAATACAAGATATATATGAAGAAATAAAAAGAAGATGTCTGCTACCCACTAATGCTTATGGCATTGGGGCTTGGGATCATCATATTGAATTAGTTTATAAAATTGCAACAGAAATTTGTCCTGAATATGGAGCAGATTATCATATTGTGGCTTTAGCTTCTTTACTTCATGATGTTGCTTCTGTTACAAATAAAGATTATACTGAAGAACATCATGTAATTGGAGCATCTATTGCTGAAGAATTACTAAAGCCATATAATTTAGCTCCCGAAGATATTGAGTTAATAAAAATGTGTATTTTAAATCATCGAGGAAGTAGATTAGTAGAGAAAACTACCCCAGAAGAAATATGTGTAGCTGATGCTGATGCTATGGCGCATTTTTATAGCATTCCGTCTTTACTTCGAATGGTTTATGTTGAAAAAAATATGTCTATCGATGATGGGGCATTATTTGTTTATAATAAACTACAAAGAAGTTATAATAAATTATCGGAAAAAGGAAAAGAAATAATTACGCCCCATTATGAAGCAGCCAAAGTTTTGTTATTAAAAAAATAGTTATATTTAATTAATAAAGCACTAGTAAATTAACTAGTGCTAAATTATTGTTCCATTTAAGGAACCAATGTCTAACATTTTGTTCTATCAAAAGAACTCTTGTTTACGAATAAAATTTTACCATATTTATATGTATTTTGGCAATTTTTTATTTAATGTTATTAAAAATTTAATTGCTAAAATAGTCTTTCTGTGGTATTATATGTCCTATTAAAAAGAGGGATTAAAATGGCAAGTTGTAGTTATGAGAAAATTAACTCAAATGGGGAAGAATTATCATTAGAAGAAGAAAAAAGATTAATCATCGCAGCGAAAAAAGGTAGTAAGGAAGCGAAAGAGACTTTAATTAGTTATAATATGGGGCTTATTCATATTTATGCTTCGCGTTTTGCTCATTTTAATATTCCTTATGAAGACTTAATTCAAGAAGCTATTATTGGCCTACTTAGAGCCATAAATCATTATAATCCTAAACTTGACTTTCGTTTATCTAGTTTTATGAGTTTATATATATTAGATTCTTTACAAAAACTTGCGCAAACAATGGGTTATGATTTCGGGGTCCCTAAAAGTAGTTTAAAATACAATCAACTTCAAAGAGGAAGATATGTCTATCAAGAACTAGAGACTAAATTAAAAAGAACTCCTAGCATTGAAGAATTTGCCAAAAGTATGCATGTTAATAGAGAAATGTCACAATCACTTTTAAATGCTATTTCGGGTTGCCTACGTTTAAATGCCAAAGTAAAAGATAGTGAGGAAGTAGAAATGGGTTCTTTTTTAACATCTATGGAAGAGTCTGTTGAAGATAAAGTAATGTCCCTAGATTTGGCTAAGCATTTATCCGCTATTTTATCTAAACTTTTAAGCCCTAAACAATTATTTATTATTTACCATTATTATGGTTTTGAAGGATATGAACAAATGAGTTTTTCAGAAATTGCTCGGCTTTGGAAAATAAGACCTCAAGCTGTTCATGATAATTATAAACATGCCCTAACTAAATTGCGAACATATTATGGAATGAAAGAGTTAACTTCTTATTTAGATGATCCAAAAAAGGGTGAAGAGAGATTAAAAGATTATTGTGAAAATTATTATCAAACAGTCCTAAAATTAGTACCGCATCGGTAGTTCACAAAATTTTTAGAAAAAATTGGTAAAAAGTTATTGTAAAATTTTTTAAAAAATGGTATTATAGAAACAATTTTTAAAAGTTTCATTCTCAATAGTGTGATACTTGAATGATATTAAAAAGAAAGATTGATAGTTATGACGAATTTAAATTTAGAGGTTATTAAATCATATTCGGAAGACGATATAAAATCTTTCTTTTTTTCTTTTATTAAAACTCTTTATGCTAAATTTAAAAATACTTATTCTTTAGAAGAATTTGCTAATTTTGTAGCTCCCAAAATTGAAGAGATAGTATCTAAGTTAACGGAAGATAATCTTACTAATATCGAAAATATTTTGGAAGAAGAACTTCTATCTTTCATTATGAGTGATGAGGAAAGAGCCATAAAAATTATTTCTGACTTTACTAATCATCATTTATTAGGAAATAATGTTAAAAACTCTATTCAAAAATTAACAAAATTTTTAGATGATTTGCATTATAATCCTATGGAAGATGTTATTATTAAACTATTTAAAAAAAATAAAATTTTAGACAAATTATTTGAACAATTAGTTTCTCAAAATAGGAAAAAAATTAAAGATAATGGTTTAGAAGATATTTTAGATAGTGATACTTTATTAACATTCTTAGAAGTATATTGTGATCTAAATGATATTGAGGTTAAAGTTCAAGATTATAGTGATGAATTTTTAACTAGGGGTATTAAAGATTCTACTTTAGACTTAGTTAAGACTTATTTAAAAGAAATGGGTAATGTTCCGATGCTTTCCAAGGAAGAAGAACAAAAACTAGGAAAAATTTTAAGTGAAGATCCTGATAATTTAGAAGTGCGGAATAAATTTACGGAAGCTAATTTAAGATTAGTAGTTAGTATTGCCAAAAAATTTGTTGGTCGTGGTATGCCCTTTTTAGACTTAATTCAAGAGGGAAATTTAGGATTAATAACGGCGGTCGAAAGATGGGATTATCAAAAAGGTTATAAATTTTCGACTTATGCGACTTGGTGGATTAGACAAGTTATTAGTAGATCTATATATGATAAAGCCCGAACGGTGCGAATACCAGTTCATACTATGGAGCAGATTGGTAAATTAGGAAAAGCACGAGATAGTCTAGAAAAGGAATTAGGGCGAACTCCAACCGAAGAAGAAATAGCGGATAAAATGAATTTACCAGTTTCAAGGGTTAAAGAATTAATTAGTGATAGTCAAGAAGTAGTATCTTTAAATACACCGATTGGTGAAGAAGGTGATACTTCTTTAGGAGACTTTATCCCTGATGAAGAAACAAGTAATTTGGAAGATGATGTAAGTATCAAATTATTAAGAACTTCTTTAGATGAAGTATTCGAGTACTTAACTCCTAAGGAAGCCGAAATTTTAAAACTTCGTTTTGGCTATGATGATGGGGTTCCTCAAACTTTAGAAGCGGTGGGAAAGCAGTATAATGTTACCAGAGAGAGGATTAGACAAATTGAAGCAAAGGCTTTAAGAAAATTAAAGAATCCCCGCATCGCTAGAAAATTACGTGACTTTTATAGTGTTGGTTCTAGTGATGATAAAGTTAAAGTTTCTAAACAAATAGAAATTGGTAATGCGCTCCATCAAGCTTCGGTTAGAGAAATGGAACGAAAAAGAGAAGAGATGCGCTTAGATAGAGAAGCTAAAGCCCAAAGAGGGGAAATTAAAATTGTGGAGAAAGATACTTCTTTTACCCCATTAAAAGTAAGTATTGGTATCGCTCCTAAAAAGAAAGATGGGAATACTCCTTGGACTTTAGGAATTTCTAATTCTCAAAGTATCCCACCTAAAAAATCCGAAGAAATGTCTAAAATTATAAAAGGACCAGAAAGAAGTGAGAATATGCCAAGAAAAATAAAATCTATATTTGAATATGAATCTTTTAAAGAATATTCTAAAGAAGAAATTTTGTGGGTTATAGAAAGACTACCTATTGATTATAAGAAAATAATAACTTTACATTCAGGATCTAATTTAGAACATCCAGTCAGAAGCTCGGCTTGGAATATTAGTTATATGTCTCAATTATATAATGTAGTTTACCCGAGAATATTATCTGACTTAGTTGCTAAATTTGGTTCTCGAGGAGAAACTAAAAAAGATGAAAGCGATGAAATAACCCCTTTAAATGATCCTGCTTTAAGTAAATATTCTAAAGAAGAGATAAAAGAGGCCATTAATTATTTGCCATTAAGAACTAAAGATATAATGAAATTAAAATGGGGTAGTGATTTAGAACACCCTGTAAAAGATTCAAAATGTACAAACCAAGATACCAAATATTTAGCATCTAAATTAAATTCTCAATTAATAGATATCATGGAAAGATTAAGAGCGGGACAAAATGTTCGAGTGTATGGCGAGAGAAATTTACCAATTTTAGAAATGCCTATGTTTGTTAAATATTCTAAAGAAGAAATGATTAGTGCTATTGAAGCTTTAAAATCAGTGGCTGATCGCGATCTTATTTATCAAAGATGGGGCAGAAATTTAGATGAATTAAATGATCGAGTGTGGACATCTTCTAGAAAATATCGTTTTAAAAAAGTAATTGTTCCTTTACTTTTAGAAAATTTACAAAATTCTCAAGATATAACTGAAGAAGAATCTTTACCTACTGAAGAAGTAGAAGAAATTATTTTGCCTAGCGAAGAAGAAACTTTATCTAGCGAAAAAGTAGAAGAAACTATTTTACCTACTGAAGAAGTTTTAGAAAAGCCAACTTTAAAAGAAGATTTACCTGAACCATCTAATAGTAATGAAGTAGAACCAGTTGTTTTAGCGGAAACTTTACCTAATGTTTTAGATAATGAAAAAGAAAAGAGGCAATTAAATGATTATGAAATGCGCAAGTTATATATAAAAGCGATTGATTTATTAAAAACACCAAGATTTAGAATTTTACTTTTAAATGAATCTTTAAAAAATTGCTTAATGGTAACCTTTATATTTGTTTGTTATTTAGAAAATGTAGAGTTTAATCTTTCTACTTTAGCTAAATTCTTAAATATCGGTGAATCGGAAGCTATAGTTTGTTTTAGACATTCTTTAAATATTTTAAAAACTAATTTTATGGATTATATCCTTAATATTAGAAATGATAATTTAGGAAAAGGAATCTCAAAATAGTTTCCTTTTTCTTTGACTTTTAAACTGTCTACCATATGAAAAAAACTTTCTTTTTCTTGAATTTTTGGTATAATTTTTATAGAAAGTAGGAAGAATAATTATGGATAATAAAAAGGGTGTTTTAAAAAAAGAACAAAAAATGCCGGAAGTTAAATTAAAAAGTGAAATGTATAATCACGATAATGAACTCATTGATCGAAGAGAAGAATCAAATGATGCCATTATGTGGGGTTTCGTCCTTGGCTTTATTCTATTTTTTATTCTTTTAGTATTAATCGTTGCTTTTACAATTTAACTAGAAAGGACTGTTATGTTACTAAAGTGTTTGCAAATTTTTACAGCGCGAATTGTTGATGTTACTTTAGGAACCATTAGAACAGTTTTTTTTGTGAAAGGAAAAACCATTGAACCTTTTATCATTGCTTTTTTTGAAGTATTTATTTGGTATATTGTGGCTAGAGAAGCCATTAATACAACCGGCAATATGTTTTTAATTGCTATCTTTTATGCTGGGGGTTATGCCACGGGTACTTATATTGGTTCTAAACTTTCGAATAAGTATATTAAAGGTGTCGTGGGAGTGCAAATTATTTTAAAAGACAAGGCTGAAAAATTAGTTAGAAAATTAAGAAAAGCTGGCTATGCTGTTTCGGTAATTGAACTAAAAGATGATTATGATGGTCATAATAAAGATATGTTATATATTCAAATTAATAATACTAAATTAAAAGAATTAACTAATATGGTGAAAAGTTTTGATGAAAAAGCCTTTATGGCCGTTAGTGAAACTAAAATAGTGCATAATGGTTTATTAAAATAATTTAACGATATATAGGTAAATGAAGAATAATAAGTGTAAAGATTAACAATAAACCTTTAAAAAAATTCTTAAATATATTAATATTAAGACATACCAAAATATCACATATTAATATGGTATATTTTCTATACCATATTAATAATAATTAATAAATTCGGTATAATAAACACAAGGAGTATTTACTTCTTTTTTTGTTGCAAAAATATTATAATATAAAAGAGGTATAAAAATGGAAATAATTGAATATGAAGAAAAATATATTGATGATGTCAAAAATTTATTAGAGGAATTACAAAAATATATTGTTGAACTTGATCCTTATCATTTTAATATTTTAACTGATGATTATCGAGAAAAAATATATTTAAAAGATATGGAAGAAGTCCATAATAATCAAGGTAAAGTATATTTAGCTAAAGATAATGAAGTAATTGTTGGTTTAATTATGGGAATTATAAGAAAACCAGTAAAAGAATTTGATTATGAAAGATTAAATAACGCAGGAGAAGTAATTGAATTAATTGTGACTAAAAAGATTAGAAGTAAGGGGGTAGGATCTTTACTTCTTAAAAAGATGGAAGAATATTTTCAAAGCCAAAATTGTAAAACGATTAATATTGAAGTATTTGGCTATAATGATATAGGGAAAAATTTTTATAGTAAAGAGGGTTATCATAACAGATTAATAACTGTATCTAAAAAAATTTAATTTAGCTAAATTAGCTTAATTTCAAAAGTAAGTAGTAAAAAGTAAAAATAATAAAAAATGACAGAAATAATTGATAAAAAAGAGAATTT
>CANQLN010000021.1 GCA_947624695.1 uncultured Bacilli bacterium | reverse complement strand
CTAACACTTTTTATTTTTCAAGTTTTTTTAATTTTTATTTAAAACTAAAGACTTTTCGTTAGAAATTTGGTACAATAATTTTGGAGGTACTTATGGAATCAATTAGTAAGGAAGATGAAAGAAGTTTAGATGGTGGTAAAGATTTGTTTTACCCTAAAGAAGAATTTCATAAATATGTGGAATTGGAGAATCAAGGTAATGATGAAGCATATAAAAAAGAAACTGTTAGAGATATATTATCAAGTTTTATGAGAAGCGATGAAGATACGGCTTTAAAAGGCGAAGCAATAAAGGATAGCATTGAAAAAGTCTTAAAAGATGTTAGACAAGAATCAGTCTATGTTTTAAGTAATGTTAATAATGAGACAAGAACTTTTATTGTTAAAAAAATAAACCTTCCTAAAGGTTCTTATAAGCTTGGAATGTACAAAATGCAATATGCTTATTTAGAAAAAATTTGTGCTTTGATTGGTTATGGCATTATGATAATGGATTTAGATATGGAAGAATCTATTAATTTAAAAGATAATCTTGATGAACGAGATAAAATGATGAAAAAAATAATAACTAGTATTAGACCTGAGTGTGATTTATCCCAAAGCTTTTTAGCGGATCCTGAAAAAGTAGCTGAATTTAATAGACGATTAGGTCAAAGATTAGAGGAGAATTCTTTAAAACTTTATAGAGGAAAGAAAAATGCTGATAAAATGAACCCTCCTATATTTTAAATATAATTAAAAAAATTTCATCATATGATGAAGTTAAATAGACTTGATTAAAATTTATTGATTTAAAAAGAGATTATAGGACTAATATCCTAATACACCTCTAAATATTTATTCTGAATTTTACACCATTTAATGGTGTATTTTTAAGTGAAAAAATTTTTAAAAAGATAATTTTTGTAACAAAACGAATTTTAAATTGTATAATATATGAACGAGGTAATTTTAAATGGATAGTGATTTCGAGCAAATATATGTTGAATATTATAAAAGCGTTTATAAATATTTATTAACTATCACTAAAGATAATCATCTTGCTGAAGAAATAACCCAAGAAACATTTTATAAAGCTTTAGTAAATATTAAAAAATATAATCCGGATTATAAAATGCTTACTTGGCTTTGTACTATTGCTAAAAATATTTATTATAGTACATACCAAAAGAACAAAAGATATGTAACATTAAAAGATGAGTATGTTAAAGAAAGTGATATAATTAATCAACTTATTAACAATGAAAAAAGTGAAGAACTACTAAAAATAGTTCATAACTTAGAAGAACAATATAAAGAAGTATTTATATTGCGAATTTACGGAGAATTATCCTTTAAACAAATAGGTAATATTTTTTCTAAAACCGAGAGTTGGGCTCGAGTTACTTACTATCGTTCAAAACTAAAAATAAAGGAGGAATTAGATGAAAAAAGAATGTAATATTATAAAAGATTTATTACCATTATATTTAGATGGGGTTTGTTCTAAAGAAAGCAAAGAATTGGTTTTAAACCATTTAAAAAAATGTGATGAATGTCAAAAAGAATTAGAAAATTTAAAAATAAGTATTAAAAAGGAAAGTAAAAAAGATTTAAAAATTTTAGAAAGTTTTAAAAATAAATTAGATTTAAAAATATGTCGAATAGTTCTAATAATAGTTAGTTTTATGTTTGTACTTTTATTATGTTTGACTCGTTTTTATAATAGTTATGAATTTACTTTGCCTTATAATGAGAAAATGTATGTTTATTTTCACGAGCCAGATTCTAAAAATAGGTGGAATTTTCAAATTGTGTCTCCTTACTATGATAGAGCGAAGATGATGAGGACAACTATTTTTGAAAATAACGAAGAGGTTAATATAATCTTTTTAACTTTTACAGCTACTCCCCATAGTTACTTAAGTAAAGGTCTTGGAAGTATAGCTCCCGATTTAGATTATGTAAATATCGATACGACTAAAAAAATGCGTGTTTATTATACAGAAACAGATTTTGAAGATATAAAAAATGCTTCTTTAAACGAATTAGAAAATATTATTGAAAATTCTATTTATCTTTTTAATAACGAAATAAAAACTACAACTTTAAGTTGTACCTTAAATGATCAAAATTATAATTATACCGTAACTTATTATGATCAAAATGGCCAAATTATTGAAAGTAGTGGAGATACTACTATTCCCCAAAAACTTAATTATAGTGCTGATCTATCTTATGAAACAACTGATGAGGCTACCTATTTTACTAATATTCATAAAGTTTTAGAAAATATTGAAAAATATTTTGTAAATAATGATGGAACTTGTTCTAGAAAATAAAAAAAGATTAATTGAAGAAATCCTCCCAAGGATTTTTTCTTTTTAATCTTTTAATTGCCTCTTTGATAGTTATTTCATTAGGTTTAACTTTATCAAGTTCACTCCATTTTATTGGCATAGAGATAGGACATCCTTCTCTTAGTCTAAGAGAGTAGGGAGCAACACTTGTAGAAGAACGGGTATTTCTTACCCAATCAATAAATATTTTGCCTTTTCGTTTATTTTTCCGAATATTACTCGTATATTTATCTGGCCAAGTTTTTTCCATTAAAAGGGCAATATTTTTGGCTGTTTCTCTAAATTCTTCCCAATTCATTTTATTATTTATCGGTACTAAAATATGATATCCTTTGCCTCCGCTGGTTTTAAGATAAGATTTTAAATTTAAATTATCTAAAATACTTTTTAAGTCTTTGACTCCTTCTCTTAGTTTTTGAATATTTAATTTTTCATCAGGATCTAAGTCAAAAACCATAATATCCGGTTTTTCTAAATGTTTTATAGTACTTCCCCAAATGTGAAATTCATAACTATTCATTTGGACTTCGCTAATTAACCCTTCTATATTTTTAATATAGTAATAATCTTCTTTATTATTAGAATCATTTTCTAACATAATTTTTCCTAAACCTTTATTTTGGTTTTCTAAATGTTTTTTAAAAAATATTTCTTTTAGATTGCCATCCGGGCACCTGATGGTACTGATAATTCTTTTCTCTAAAAAAGGTAGCATTCTTTCGGCAACTTTATGGTAATAAAGAGCAATATCTAATTTTGTTATCTTTTCTTTTTTAAATATTATTTTATCAGGATTAGTAATTTCGATGCTATCTACAATGCCTTTTTTTAAAGAAGTAGAGGTTTTCTTTTTTCTCTCGGCTATTTCTTCCATTGTTCTTCCTGTTTTAGCGCTAGTTTTTAGTCTTTTTATATCTTTAAATTCCCAAAATTCGTCTTTTTCTTTTATCAGTAACCAGTTATCACCATCATCTAGTTTTACTAAAGTCCATTTTCCTTTAAGTCTTGAACCCTTTAAAGTAAATTTAAACATCTTTGTTTTAAAATTTAGAGGAATATCGGTGATTGGTTCCCATGTACCTTCATCCCAAACCATGACCGTACCTCCCCCATATTCCCCTTTAGGAATGCAGCCTTCAAAATGACGATAGCTAAGTGGATGATCTTCTACCATAATGGCGAGTCTTTTATCTTTGGGGTTATATGATGGTCCTTTGGGAACAGCCCAGCTTTTCAGATAGTTTTCCTTTGGGTTCTTTAGTTTTATTAAAATTTCTTTTGGTATTATATTTTTTTAAATTATTTTTCATATTAATATTGTGAGGCAATAATTTTATTTTATGTAAAAATAAATTAATCTATATCATAATTATTAACTTGAAATACCCAACATATATCAAGCATTTGATTTTTTACTTAAAAAATGGTATAAGTATGTTGAGGGAGAAATCCCGAATAATTTAAGGGTGTAAATATTCTTCTTGCACTAACGCCTTATTTTATAAGGTCAGAGTAAGCTTATAGCTGAAAGAATACATGTAGAAACTGGGAGACTGCTGAATTATTCTAAAAAGCCCATAGTTTATGCTATGGGTTAAATTTTTTGTTAAATTGTAACCTTTATCATTATATGTTCATATTGCTAAACATGTATAAGAATTTTTAAACGTTGATAGTTTTAATATTTAATATTTTGTATATTTACATTCATTACACTTACTTAATTGAATTTCTTTTCTTAATCGTTTACAATATAAAGTGTGATAATAGTTATTGGAAAAACTATTAACTTAGTAAGGAATTAAACCTTCTAATTATTAACGGAATTTAAGGCATAAAAAAACAGTCCTAAGACTGATATTTCAAAATAATGGAGCAGGTGATGGGAATCGAACCCACGTTAATAGCTTGGAAGGCTATAGTTCTACCATTAAACTACACCTGCATGTAATTAATTATATCATATAAATGGAAAAATTCAATAAAAAATTAATAAAGGAGGCTATAAATTATGGCAAAAAGAAAATGGGGAGATAGACGAGATGGAAGAAGATGCCACGATGTTCCAGCAATGAGTCAAATACTTATTGATTTAAAGCCCAAACGTTCTTTAGGAGAATTACATATTAATCAAAAGATGGATTTAACATCTTTAGTTAACTATATGCATAAAGTTCAAGAAAAAGATGATGCGATTACTTATTTTCACGCATTTTCCACTCTTTTTGGGAAAATTTTATATAATCGGCCTTTACTTAATCGGTTTATCAGTAATCGGCATGTCTATGAACATAATGATGTATCTTTATCATTTGTGATGAAAGTTGATTTTGATGATAAGTCTGAAGAGATCATGGTTATTATGCCTATTATGGGTAATGATAATCTCTTTACTATTAGTAAAAAAATTAAAGAAAAAGTTGATAATGTTCGTCATAATAAAGATACAGGAGAAGGAGCTAATAAAGCTATTTTAATATTAAGTAAACTTCCGAATATTTTAAGAGTTCCCGTAGTGGCTATCTTTAAATTATTTGATAAATGGGGAATATTACCACAATTTTTAGTGAAAGATAATCTTTATTATAGTAGTATGATTGTCTCTAATTTAGGAACTTTTAAAACCGGAGGGATCTATCATAATGTTACAGATTTCGGTTCTTGTTCTGGAATAATAACTATTGGGGAAATTAGAGAAGAAAAAGTTAATGGAAAAAAGAAATATTATTGTGAATTTGGAGTGACGATTGATGAAAGAATAGCGGATGGTTTCTATTTTATTAAGTCAATTAAATTAATGCAATATATTTTAGATAATCCTGAGTTATTAGAGGATGCAGTAAATGAAAAAGTCCAAATCAAATAATAATTATCTTTTTTATCATGTTATATCGCATCTTATTGTTTTTTTAGGTAATATCTTTTTTGGGGGAAAATGTCTTAATAAAGAAAATATTCCTTTAGAAGGCAAATGTATTCTGGCGGGTAATCATACTAGTAATTTTGATTCTTATTTATTATTCAAATCTTGTAAAAGACCTATTCATATTTTAGGCAAAAAAGAATTGTTTGAAAGTCCTTTTGGATGGGTATTTAAAAAAATGCATTTGATAAAAATAGATAGACAAAATTCTAATCCGGAGGCTAAAAAAGAAGTGTTAAATATTTTGCATGATGATAAAGTTATTGGTATGTTTCCGGAAGGTACTTTTCATAAAGATGATATTTTATTGCCTTTTAAACCAGGGGTTATTTCTTTTGCTGAAAAAAGTTCTTCCCCTATAATCCCTTTTGTTATTATTGGTAAGTTTAGTTTTAGAAGTCATCCTAAAATAATCTGGGGAGAGAAAATAAATATTACCCAAATTAAAGGTGATAAAGTCAAATATTTAGAAGATGTTATTAAAGAATTAATTATTAAAAATAATTAAAATAAAAAGCATTTAGAACTTTTCCTAAGTGCTTTTATTAATTTTAATTTATTAAGTTTTTAATTATTTCAGCATCATCTAAATGGTATTTAGTATGCCCAATTATTTGATAATCTTCATGTCCTTTACCAAGAACTAATAAGATGTCTTCATCTTCTAACATACTAACTCCCTTTTTAATAGCATTCTCTCTATCATAAATAACTTCATAATTAGGCATTTTATTATCTTTAATAATGTCTTGCATAATTTTTTCAGGATCTTCAGTTCTTGGATTATCATTAGTAAATATCACATAGTCACTATTTTGAGTAGCAATCCGTCCCATGATAGGTCTTTTAATTGGGTCTCTATCCCCACCACACCCAATAATCGTGATAATTCTTCCTTTTTTAAGTTCGTTATAAGCATTAATAACTTTTTCTACGGCATCGGGAGTATGAGCATAATCAATAACGGCATAGCCTTTTCCCACTTTATAAGTTTCACATCTTCCTTTAGGAGGGTATACTTTACTAGTTACCGAAATTATATCTTTAATATCTATTCCTAAACTATGAATTAAAGATAAACTGGTAAGATAATTATAAATATTAAATTTACTAGTTAAATTAGTTGTTACCTGATAAGTTTCTCCTTCAAAACTAAATTCTAAATCTGTGTGGTCAGGGGCAATATGATAATTTTCAATTTTATAATCCCCATTTAAGCCATAAGTTAAATATTTATGGGTTTTAAATTTTTCGCTATTCTTATCATCACTATTTAAAAGCATTAAGCCATCAAGCTTTAAATAATTTAAAATTTTTAATTTTTCATTTAAATAAGCTTCCATTGTTTTATGATAATCTAAATGATCCTCGGTAAGATTCGTAAAAGCACAAGTTGTAAACTCTAAACCTTTAATTCTTTCTAAAGATAAAGCATGACTAGATACTTCCATTACAAAATATTCGCAGTTATTATCTAAGGCTTCCATTAAAAATTTATATAAAGTTAAAATATCCGGGGTCGTATTGCTAACTTCTTTTTTGTTATCATTGTAAAAATAACCAATGGTGCCTAAGTAAGCCACCTTCTTTTTTAATTCTTTTAATAATTCATAAGTTAAATAACAACTAGTAGTTTTTCCATTCGTACCAGTTACACCAATTATTTTTAATTTATTAATAACTTTGCTATATTCTTTAACTAATTGTTCTTTTAAATATTCTTCCGCATTTTCCACTTTTTCATAAGGAATATCTAAAGTTAAATCTTTTTCCCCGATAACTTTACTAGCCCCATTTTTAATGGCTTCCGGAATATAGTCATGGCCATCAACAGTATGTCCTTTAAGAGCGACAAAAATTTGACCTTTTTGAACTAATTTAGAATTTGTTTCATATTTTAACATAAATTCCCTCCAATTTAATTATATTATATAACATTTATTAAATTATAAAAATAGATAAGTAGGGAAATATGTGTTATAATCAAGGTGCAGGGTGATATCATGAAAAATATTATATTAACTGGCGATAGGCCGACCGGAAAACTTCATCTTGGCCATTTAGCTGGTTCTTTAATGAACCGCGTAAAACTTCAAAATGAAGCTAATTATGATGAAATGTATTTAATGATTGCGGATGCGCAAGCTTTAACTGATAATTTTGAAGATCCCCAAAAAGTAAGAGATAATGTAATGGAAGTAGCGATGTTTTATCTTGCTTGTGGGATAGATCCAAGTAAGGTTACGATCTTTATTCAATCGGAAGTCCAAGCTTTAACAGAACTTACTTTTTATTATATGAATTTAGTAACAGTTTCAAGATTGATGCGGAATCCGACAGTTAAGTCTGAAATTAAATTAAGAGGATTTGATGAATCTATTCCATCTGGTTTTTTAAATTATCCCGTAAGTCAAACGGCTGATATTACGGCTTTTAAAGCCAATATTGTGCCGGTTGGAGAAGACCAATTACCAATGATAGAACAAGCGAGAGAAGTAGTTCATTCTTTTAACCGAATTTATGGCGAAACTTTAGTAGAGCCTAATCCGGTTTTACCAGATAGTGCTTATGCGAAAAGATTACCGGGCTTAGATGGCAAATCTAAAATGAGTAAGTCTTTAGGTAATTGTATTTATTTAGATGATTCTGATGAAGAAATCAAAAGAAAAGTTATGTCAATGTATACAGACCCTAATCACTTAAGAGTTGGAGATCCGGGTCAAGTAGAAGATAATGCCGTTTTCATTTATTTGGATGTTTTCTGCCATGATGAACATTTTAAGAAATATTTACCTGATTATGAAAACTTAGATGACTTAAAAGCTCATTACCAAAAAGGGGGCGTAGGAGATGTTACTATTAAGAAATTTTTAACTAATATCTTAATTGAATTAATTACGCCAATTAGAGAAAAGAAACAAGAACTTATGCAAAACATTTCTTATGTCTATGATGTTTTAAAAGAGGGAACAGAAAAAGCTAGAAAAAGGGCTAATGAAACTTTAAAAGAAGTTAGAAATAATATGGGTATTAATTATTTTGAAAACCCTAATTTCTTAAAAGAAATGCAAGATAAATTTCAAAAATAAGTAATTTATTATTAAAATTTGTGAAAAAACTACAAAATTCAGCATTAAATTATAAAAATGCTGGATTTTTTTCTTTTTTTATTAATAGTTTTATTTTTCAAAAAATTTAGCAATATCTATTTCTAAAGCATCGGCAATCCTGCCTAAAAGAGCAATCGTAATATGTTTATAGCGATTGCTATTTTCTAAATCACAGATATACTGTCTCGTACTACCAACCATATCAGCAATATCTTGTTGCGTATAACCTAGACTTTTTCTAATTTTTTTAAGATTATTACGCACAATCATGTAATAGTACTCGTCATCATTTAAATTTGTTTTTTCTTCAATAAATTTAGACATTATTACTAAGCTCCCAAGTTAATTATCTTAAATATTTTAAATGGCACATATAGTCTACAAGGCTATAAGAAGTATTAAATAACTACGTTATAATTTAATTAACATAAGATAATATACATCAGTTTTTTGATGTCTTTTTATAGTATGTGATTAATTCGATATTTTAAACATTTTAAATGATTTGTATATTTTTTAAAATATAATTCATTATAAAAATAGAGAGTGTATGTGGTTATGCAAGTAATTGAAAGACTAAAAAATGTAAAAAATAAAGAGTATATAGTAATTGGCATTATTATCTTTTTGATTGTTATAATTGCATTATTTTCAGCCATTGTCAAATCTTCTTATGCCTATTATGGAAACTCTAACGAATTAAGAATATTAAGTACTAAAGTGGGAAATTTTGCTAATAAAGGTGATAATACTCCTTTAGCAGCTAATACTGATGTCAATATATTGTATTATTTTCAAGACTCTAAAAATAGTAGTAATTATTTAGTTGCTTCTTCGAAATTAAATTCTCCAGATTATATTCTTAATGAAGAAAGAAGTAATTGTATTCCTGAAGAAAGTTCAGCGGTTGTTTACAGTGATTACTCCATTGATGAAAATGGTAAAGTTTCTTTAAAATTAAAGGAAAGTAAACCTAATCAAGTTGTATGCCGGATATATTATGATTATATCGGAAATTTTGAAGGAGATGTTGTTGTTATTACGCTATATGAAGATGATAATGGATCTATAATACATAATGATAAAAAATATAAATTTACTTCAAATGAAGCTTTAGATTATACGTATATAGATTCTGAATGTGAAGATGTAAATGCTAAGACAGAATTAAATTATGAAAATAGTAAATTTAATATTAAAACAGCAAAGCCTAATAAATGCTATGCTTATTTTGATAAAGTAAGTTAAAGGAGAAAAGTTATGAAAAGGAAAAATGTGTTAAGATATCTAATTGTACTATTATTAATAATTTTGGGATATGAAAGTTATTCTTTTGGTAATATTTTATTAAATAAAAACAATTATATTTATCATGATATTAAAAAAGCAGCTAGTTTAAAAGATAATAAAACTTTTGCTATAATGATTGAAGAAGAAGATGGCAGTTATAAAGAGGCTGAAAACAGAAATGAGTGGCCAGACAGTGAATTTTATGTTCTTTTAAAGTCTGAATGCAAAAATGAATTAGGGGATATTTTAGATGAAGTAACTTCTTACGACACAATCCAATTTGATGAAAGTGATAATACAATTAAAGTAGAAACAAGTAATACAATATATTGTACTCTTTATTTTGGAACTAAAACTGCTGAACATATTTTATTATCTAGAACGTCTCCAAAATATTTAAAAAAAGCATCCGAAAGTGATGAATTAACAAGATATATAGGAAATAAAGATGAAATAACAAATAATTACATTTGTTTTGGAACAAATGATACCGATAAATGTAAAAACGATTCTGAAAAGTATATGTATAGAATAATAGGGGTAACAAACGAAAATGTAAATGAAAAATTAGGGCTAGTACCGGGGCAACTAAAGATTATAAGAGCGTATCCTTCAAACTTTTATCTACAGTGGTATCAAACTGCTAGTTATGTGAGTAGTGTTAGTTGGGAAGATAGTGATATTCAAAATTATTTAAATGCTTTTTTTTACACAATAGATAGCGAGTGGCAAAAAATAATTGGGGAGCAAGATAAAAATGGAGTACCTCAAGCTCCAAAATGGTACATAGGTGAAACTAAAGATATAACCCAAGAGGGTACTAAAACAATATCAAGCCCTCATAAATTAGGTTTAATGTATGTAAGTGATTATTCTAGTACTTATTATAATCTAAATAACGGAAGGCCTTGGTTAGAACTTGTATATGGTATACCATCTTCTGAATCGATAAGTGGCGAATGGCCTGATGAATGGACTATGTCCAAGTATGGATATAGTACTACGAACAATGAAAATATATATACAGCCTGGAGTGGGGGAAATGTTGGTTCAAGTAGTTATGAAGGTTATAACAATGCCAAGGCTGTTCGGCCAGTATTTTATCTTACATCAAAAATAAAATTATTGGGAGAAGGAACATTTGAAAATCCTTACACTATACCATTAGTATCTCAATCAGAAATAAAAGAAATAAAAATAACAAATGATAGTGGTACATCAATAAATGTTGAAATTAATGCAGAAAGCAATAGAGAAATAATTGAATATTGTTATAAATTAAATAATCAAAGTGAATTTACATGCACAAGTTCAAATATACATATATTTAATGGCTTGGATAATAATTTGGGATACGGATTGGAAATTTATCTAAAAAATAGTGACGATACAACTTCGAAAATATATAAAAAAGTATTAAGAGCCATGGATCCTTTAGAAGCACTAAAATTTACAGGAGAAGATGTATTTGCTGGTGGAGGAAATCATACAGTTGACATAAATGGCTTGTATAGATATACTGGATTTAATACTCAAGTTCTAAATAATTATATATGTTTTGAAACGGATAATCCTGATACCTGTAAGGCAAATAAAGATAAATATATGTATAGAATAATAGGTATAACTTCAACTGATAATTCGAATTTAGAATTAAGTAAAGGACAATTAAAGGTTATTAAATCTACACCTTTAGAATATAAGATAAAATGGAATGATAGAAACAGTAAGAGTGCTGTTGTATGGCAAAATAGTTTTATAGAGAGAGAATTAAATAGCACTAGCTTTTTAGACAAAATAGCGACAGTATGGCAAGATAAAATAAGTTCTCCAAAATGGCACAATGGACTTTATGGTTATACTGATTATACAAGTGGTACTAAAACTGAACAAGATGTGTTTACGACGGTAAATTATAAAATAGGATTAATGTATGCAAGTGATTATTATAATGCAAATAATGGATTGCAGGATATAAATAATTGGTTAAATATTTATAACGGAACATTAGAAAAGAATAAATATTATTCTTCGCAAAGAACAGATTTTACTGAAGTTAAGGAATGGACTATGACTAGTACAGGGCAGTTAAGTCGTAATGATGAGAGTCGTACATGGTTTGTACCATGGAATGGTAAATTATCTTATATTGGGATTGATGACACTCTTTATGCTCGGCCAGTATTTTATGTAATTCCAGAAATTAAATTACAAGGTGCTGGTACAGAAGATGATCCATTTATTATATTAGATGCTAATTAATAATACTAAATAAAATAATAAAGTAATAACGTTTTATAGACATTAATATAAACCCCATTTCTTGGACAAAGGAATGGGGTTTATTGTATGTTTATATTATTTCTAACAATAATCAATATAAAATAATTTGCCACTTGACTACTGGTTACATAACCATTATAATTTAAATAGATATCATATTGATATCATTATTGTGTTGCGATATAAATTCGGTATTTTAAACATTTTGTATAATTTTTTAATTATTATTCATTATAAAAATAGAAAAGGATAAAAAGATATGAAAAGAGAAAAGCTTATTAATTTATTTAATAGAAGAAATGCTTTAATAATGATTTTATTATTAATATTAGTGGAAATAATATGGCTTATTTCTTCAGCTGACTCTTATGCTTTTTATGGAAACAGTAAAGAATTACCTATTCTACAAGCTAAAATAGGAGCTTTTACTAGTGGAGGAGATACATCGCCATTAGAGAAGAATACCGATGTTAATGTATTATATTATGTTCAAGATATAATAGATTCTAAAAAATATGCGGTTGCAGAACATGCGCCTTTAGAAATCAAAAATTATAAATTAGATGAAGAAAAAAGTAATTGTATTCCAAAGACAAGTACTAATAGTGGAGATAAAGTAACTTATAAAG
>CANQLN010000020.1 GCA_947624695.1 uncultured Bacilli bacterium | reverse complement strand
TATTAGTATACATTATACCAAAAAAGAATTCCGTTAGGAATTCATAGAATGAAAAATTTTATTTTTCATTTTTCTTGACACCACCTCATAATTAAATTAAAATAAAACCTAATTCAGGGGAGTTTGTTATGAAAAATATAAAAGCCAAAGAAATAGGAGAAAAATTATTAAAGATAGCTAAAGAAATAAGGAAAGAATCTTTAACTTTACAAGACTTAGTTAAAAATAAAAAAGTTTTAGATGAAAGTTTTGCTTCTTCTTTAAGAACTCTTAAAATTTTAAAAGAGCAAGAAGATAATTTTTATGAGGAAATTAAAAGTGATCCTTCTTTAATCATCACTATTTTAAATTTTGTTAATAATACTTCTAAAGATGAAACAGATGAAACAATAAATGTTGACTTAAAAGATGCTCTAAACTCTCTTTTTGATTATTCTGAAGATACTATTTTAAAAAGAAGAATTAACAATCGGTTAACTGATCTAATCTTTCGTAGTGAAGAAGTGCCTTTAATTCCGAAAGGGTCATATAAAGATTTTGAATTACGAATTCAGAAGTATTTAGACGATGATTTGGTTAATACCATTCTTATGCTAATGATGAATTATTTAAATAATTCTAAATATCAAGATCTTAAAGATAAATTATATGAAGCTTATTTTAATTTGATTTTTATGTATAAAGCTCCCGAAGATAGTGCGGTTGTTTTAGCTTTTTCATCTCCCGATAAATTATATTGGGATACACCAACCATGGTTAAATTATATAATTTAGAGGAAGAAGAAATGGTGGAACAAAGAAAAACTACGGGTAGTAATATTTTTGATGAAGTATTTCCTCATATAGTTAGTATTGATGATGAAGATATAAAAGACGAAAAAGTTTTTTTCACTTTTGTATTATCGGAAATTATTGGCCGGGCAGGAATGCTTTTTATGGGAAAAGAAAGAGTCGAGGATGTTAAAACTTCAGTTAAATTAGATTTTCCTAAAGATGCTAATATTGAAGGAGAAAGTTTACAAGAACTTGCTAAAAGAGCTTTAAAAAGAGTGCACAATCTTCTTTCCTTATATGAAATAGATGAACATTTACCAGTTCCCACTAATTTTGAATTTGTGAAAGACGATTACGAAGTAAATTTAACAAAAGAAAATTATGAAGATTTAGAAAAATTACTAGAAGTAACTAAAGAAATCAAAGAAGTTACGGACTCAATTACAAAAGGAGAAATCCGAGGTCAAAAAGATATTAATTTAATAGCCAAATTAAAGAATTTAAAGAAAATTGAACAAGATATTTATGATAAAATATCACATGATTATCATGTTATCTCCGATTATCTTTATTATATGATTGGAGATACTACTTATAGTTTAAGCGAAACTATTTTAGCTATTAAAGACGGCATAGATGATGAAATAATTAAAAGCCGAATTCTTTATAAATTATCCATCATTTTAAATAGTAAAGAAAATTTATTAGATCGTTTACAAGAAGATATTATGGAGTCTTTAGATGATACTATAGATGAAGAAGAAATGAAAGTTAGGGAAATTGAAGAAGAACCTTTAGATGAAGATGAAGAGATTCCCGTTAGTAATTTAGATGATGGTTTAATTTCCGAAAGAAAACTATTTTTAGAAAATAATATTGAATTTTCAATTATTCGTGATTTAGTAGGTTTAATTTTACGAGTTTTAAATGAATATTTAGATCGGGAAGACTTAGCATTTATTAAAGATATTTTAATTCGTATTAAAAATGATTTTGTCTTTGCTTTTAGTAATGTTGAAGAAGAATTTTTAGAACATGATTTTAATATTAATCCTGAATTATTTTTAGAAGCTAAATTATTTAATAGCTTATCCGGAGGAGATCCTTCCGATTTAGAAAAAATTCAAGATCATCTTGTGGGTGATGTTTTATTCTCTTTAATTCCTGCAATTAAAGATATTACGGATTTAGATAATGATACTTATGGTGAAGCAATGTTTATCCAAATTCTGATTCGTTCTTCCTTAATTTTAGCTACAGATTATTTAGATGATTGTTTCTATCAAACCCTTCATCGGGAATTTCTAAAATTAGCAGTTTCTAAAGATGTCAAAGATATTATAGAAGAAAGCTTTGATCATTTAACGGAAGATAAAAGTATTCCGGCGATAATATCTTATGGAATTCTTTAGAAACCAACTTGTCAAAAAGAATTAAATAGCTTATAATACCTACTTAGACCTAAAGGGGAGATTTTAAAATGAATGAAACTATCGAAAAAGATTTAACTATTTTATTTACCCAAGCTGCGAATATTTTAGAAAGCTATAAACGAATTTCTTTGAATCCCAGTTTAATTTTGAAAAACAAAATAAACGAAGAAGTAAGTTTAAAAAAAGAAGTAGAAAGAGAAGTTTATAATCATTATGAAGGAAACTATGACCAAATTTTAGAGGTTATTTCTACTTTGACTACTAAAAAAGATTTAGATAGGCTATTTGCCGAAAGTATTGTTAATGCTTTAGAAAACAATCAAGTATTTTTAGTAAAAAATAGGATAGTCATTAATTTATCAGAAATGCTTGCTGATGCTTTAGATAATCCCCAAATAGCTATGCTAAAAAGAGAAATTAAATTAGATATTATTAAAACTATTATTTATTTTCTTAATGATACATTAGCTAAACATTGTAGTTCAGAATTAGAAACTTATTTAAAATTAATTAGAAATAATTTAGCCTTTTTATATGATGATATTGATGGTAGTAGAATGCCTTATAATTTTATTAAAGTTAATCCTTTAATTTGGCAATCACCATCATTAAGGGAATTATATGGTCTATCTTTAGAAACTTATGCCAAAATAACTTCTCAAATAGTGGATCCTCTTTTCTCTTTTGCTCTTTATAATTTACATTCTTATTATGAAGAGAATAGTAATGATGAAGAAATGAATGCAGTTTTAAAAATAATAATTCGGGTTTGTCTTTTATTTTATGGAGTTAAAGATATGGCTAGAATAGAAGATATCATAAAAGAATATCAAGATCATTCGGAAGACTTTAATAATGCTTTTACCGATTGTTTAAATTCTTTTTATCATGATAAATTAGTTCCAACCGAGGCTATATTAGGAAGATTTAAATAGAGGAGATATTATGATAAGTGATATTATAAAAGAAGATTTTAAGACATTATGGATTATTACCGAGTCTATTTATGAAACTTATAGTAATCTTTGCTCTTTAGAAAAAGAAGGTCAAAAAGAAACTTCTCAATATGCCAGTTTAAAAAATGCTTTAGAATCTTCCTTAGCCTTAGAAAAAGATATTTATAGCCGTTTTCCTAAAGATGCCCAAACGATAAATGAGATATATCGTTACTTTGTTGAAACTAAGGGTAGTGTTGATACAAGTATGAAAGTCGTTTTAGAAGATATTATTAAAAATGATCAACAAGCTTTAGTAGCCAGAAGAATTCATCATCAATTAGTGCATCAATTTATGAGTTTAGTAAGTGAAAGGGAAGCCACTTCTTATTTAATGGTCGTAGATGGATTAAGTAATATACCTATTAAAGCCTTCATGGATAGTTATGAAAGTAATTGTACAGATTATTTAAATACGCTTTTAGTTATTATAAACACCTATCTTAATGATGAAAGGTTTAAAGATATTAAGGGAGAATTATTTCAAGTAGCTTATAATTGTTTCTTTATTGATACTTTAATTGAAAGTGAAGTAAAAGATCATAATATGAGTATTAATCCCGAATTATATTGGCAATCAACTGCCCTTATGGAATATTATCAATTAGATGCTAAGGCTTCTTCTTATTTGAAAGAATTAATTGCTCGTAATGCTTTAGGCAACAGTGGAGAATATTTATTTAATAATTATCCCTTTAATTTTATTACAGCGCCTTTTTATTATTTTATGGCCCAAATTGTGTTAAGAACTTCCGCTTTATTTTTAGGAGATACTTTTGAAGATATTATGAATAGCTATACATTTGATAAAAATAGTAGTAGTTACGAAAGACTTCAAAATAGATTAAATGAATTAAAAGAAATGCTTGCCCAAGATAAAAATATTCCTGAGATAATCATCGGCATTAATAGAGGTTAATTATGACTATAGGAAAGAATGAACTTACTTTAATTGAAAAATTATTAAATATTGACTTTCAAATTTATGAGGCATTAAATAAGATAAAAGAGGAAGAAGAACAAGGTATTTTAAAAGAAAGTTCTTTGGAAAAAATAAAAGGTTTAATTAATGAAGAAGAAAACCTAATCAGGGTAATTTCTACCTCTAAAGAAACTTTAGAAGGAATTATTACTTATCTATTTTACCGCGAAGAACTTCCTACAAATGAAATAAGTGTTAAAGAATATAAAGAAGCTGTTTTAGCTAATAATATAGATAAACTTTTAAAAAAACGTGTCTTTAATAAATTACAAGTTTGTTATTTAAAAAAAGAAGACAGCAGTGATTATCCTTTAGACTATTTAAAAGATTATCCCGAACTAGCTAATCAAACTTTAAAATCTTTAAAAACAATTTATTATGCTCTTCATTTAGATTATGCTGCTGTTTTTTTAGCTATTTTAAATGAATATTTAGAAAAAGAAAAAAATGCTAAAGTAAAATCTCTTCTTTATCAAGTTAAATATAATTATGCTTTTATTTTTCCGGAAATAGAAGCGGATCTATTAACTCATCAAATGGCTATTAATCCAAAGCCAAAAGAAAATTATTTGCCAGTTTCTGAGGGTTATAATTTAGAGAAAGAAGCTTATGATGAATTAAAAAGTGGCGAAGTTGATGATATATTTGATGATATTTTTCTTAATCTTATTAATATAATAAAAAATAATATGGTATCTTTCGAAGATGATCCAAATTATTTAATTAATTTTATTTTTGGAAGAGCTTGTTTAGCCCTTTTATCTTTAAAGGAATTCCAAATTTATCAGGATAGTATTCGAATTACAGTTATTCCGACAAGTATGGAATATGCCCAAAAAAATCAAGATAAGTATCGTCTTTTAAGCGAAAAAATAGATGAGACTATAAATGAATTATTTGTTCATTATGAAGTTGATAGAGAAATATTTTCAAAAGATGGAAGAAAGATAAATTAAAAAAGAGGACACTAAAAAAGTCCTTTTTAAATGCTTGGAAGAGGCTCAATAAAGATATTACTATCATAAGTTTTTAAAACCTCACTAAATTCATTATAGACGCTTTCATAATTATTTAAATATTTACTTTCCATTTTACTAAATGGAATTACTAAATAATCATTTTTACGAATGTTATTATTATAATAACGATAACTATAATTTAAGTCCGCCCCAATATTATCAATTTTAATAGTTGTGGTATCATTTTCGGTATCAACAGTTTTGGTTATATCTAAAGTAGCAAACATTCCCACTACGCCAACTTTTCGCACCATGGCTTGTTCAGCTCCCATTTGGTTAGAAATAAAATTACCAAAAGAGTAGAAGACAACCGTATCATCAATCCATTCCCAAGGTTCAATACAATGCGAGTGGGTACCTAAAATAATATCAACACCATTGTCCGCTAAAAACTTGGCTTGAGCTCTTTGTTTTTCCGTAGCGGTTTGCCTGTATTCATCGCCCCAATGCATGGAAACAATTAGAATGTCGACTTTATCTCTAACGGCCGCAATATCTTCTAAAGCCTTTTCTTCTGAGAAAAGATTAACTAAATAAGGTTCATTTGAAAGGGCACTTCCTCCTAAACCATTAGTTCCATAAGTGTATGAAAGCATGGTATAAGTTATGCCATTAGCGTTCATAATTTTATGCTCATTTCTTTTTTCTTCCGATGAAGCCATGCCAGTAGCTAAAATATCATTTTGACTTTCCCACCATTCGGCACTTAACCGAGCCCCATTTGCTCCCATATCCATAGAATGATTAGAAGAAAGACTAACTAAGTTAAAACCGGCATCAATCATATTTTGACCAAAAGCACTAGGAGTATTAAAAACAGGGTAACTACTTGGTTTAGAAGAAGTATCAAAAACCGTTTCTTGATTGTAGTATTTAATATCATAATTTTTTATTTTTTCTTTGGTTAAAGTTAACATATTACTAAAATCATAAGTATTAGTACTACTATTATAAGCAGCATTGTATAAAGGCGAGTGGACTAAACCATCTCCCGTGGCAATTAGTTTTGCCGTATAAGTTTTAATCGGATCTTCTTTTTCTAAAATATTCTTAATGGGGTTTTTGATATTTCCTTCATTATTTTTAAAAACTAAATTAAAAGTAAATACCCCTAAAAGAATTACCGCTAGAATAAATGTTATTAAAATTAATCTTTTTTTAACTCTTTTTTTAAGCCGAGCCATTATTTTAAAACCTCATAGATTTCTTGTGCTGTTTTTTCCGCTCTTAGACCATGGTTAGGTAATAAATGTAAATGATAGTGTTTAATTTTTTGCGAATTACCATAATTAACGGCCATTGTTAATTCCTTTGCATTTAATCTTTCCATAATATGTTTAGCATATTTTTTAGCTATTTTATTAATGTGCAAAACCACATCATCCGGAATATCCATTAAAGTATCATAATGTTTTTTAGGGATAATTAAAGTATGCCCATCAACATCAGGATAAGCATCTAAAATTACGATAACATCATCATCTTCATATAATTTATAACTAGGAACTTCGCCTTTAATTATTCTACAAAATAAACATTCCATCTTCATCACCAATTTAATTGTATCATAGATTATCTTGAGAAGTAAATTAAAGAACTTTTATTTAACACTTTTTTCCCTAAATTTAAGAATTTCTTAAGAATTATTTTATTTTCAACTTTTGTAAAATATCTTTTTCCTCTTTTCCTAATTTTAAAGATTCTCTTCCTTTTTGTAAAGCTTTATTGTAAGTCCAAGTATCAAAAGAAGACTTATTTTTTTGAAGAAAATTAGTTGTTTTTTTAAAATATTTTCCTAAAGATTCCGCTAAACACCAAGCTCTTGCCATATTAACATAGTAGTAATCACTTTTTACCTCTAAGCATTTTTCTAAAACTCTATCTATATAATTATCTTCTAAATAATAATTAAGTAAGATAACAAAGGCAAATCTTAACTCATATTCTTTAGGACTTTTAAAATAGGGAGTTAAAAATTCCCAAAATTCTGGTTTATATTCTTTAACTATTTTAAGACTGCTACAAAAAATATCATTTAAAGCCCAATTATCAATTTTAGGAAGATAATTTTTAATTAAAATAAGTTTTTCTTCATAAGATGTTTTAGCATAACCAATAATAAGCCCTTCCAACATTACTTCTTCAAAAGAATTATCCCTTAAAGTCTCTAAAATAGTTTGATAACTAGATTGCTTTAATAAATTTTGGGCTATTTTTCGAATAATCGGAATTTTAACCCCTAAAATAGGGTATTTAGTATTACATATTTTCTTTTGAAATTCTTGATATTTTAGATCAATATGAGGTTTAAAAATATCTTCACTATTCATTAGTACCACCAAAGATATTATACCTTAAATATCTCCAAAAAGACTAGATTTATTTCCTTGACATTTTCTCACGTAACCTCATGAATTTTGATTGCAAAATTGCATATGATACTTTATAATATATTTCACATAAGAAGAGGTGGGTTTAAGATGAAAAAATATAATAAAATTTTTAAAAATATAGTTTTAGGCTTTCTAGCCTGTTTTCTTATTTGCGCCATGTTTTTATCAGCTAGAGTTTATTATAGAGCAGTAGAAGCCGATGATCATACCAAATATTTAGCCTTAGTTGATGATTTACCATATGATACAGAAAATATTTTATATCTTTCCGATATTGATTATGTGGAAAGTAAGTCATCTGTTAAAAGTGGCTATTATTTAAGAAAAGATAAAAATGGTAGTAGTGGCCTTATCACTGTTAATTTAGATTTAGATGAAGATGGTAATAAAGAAGCAAAAAGTTTTATCAAAGGACTTTCTGCTTGGGCAACATCTAATTTAGTTTATGATGTATCTAGTTTGCCATATGATTATTTTGAAGCTTATGTCGGGGTCGATGCCGCTCAAACTTCAACTTACTACAATAGTGGTGTTCGTTTTACGATTTTTACCTCTTTAGATGGTGAAGAATGGAAACCAGTTTATAACTCTGAGTTAAAAAAAGGTTGGGATAAAGCCGATTATGTTAAAATTAGTTTATATAATGAAAATGAAGAAAATGGTGAAAAAACCAAAGTTAAATACATAAGATTATATGCTGATGAAAATGGTAATTCTTGGTATAGTCATTGGCATGATGATGCCGTTTATGCTGATGCTAAATTTATTAAAGAAGGTTATGAAAAAGTATATCAAGAATATCCTATCATTAGTAAAGTAGAAGAATATAATAATCAAATTAATGATTATAAAGATACTATTGAAAAAGGCGATTTTTCTAATTTAGATACTTATAATTTAACTTTATTAAAAAGAGAATTTGTTAAAAGAATAGGTTATGATACTTTACAATCTTTATTTAATTATAGTGAAGAGTATCAAAATGTCGTAAATGTACTTTTTTCTGATGAAGAAACTTTAGAGATGTATCTACTTGGTGGAGAACCTGATGGTAACTATGTTACATCTTTAGAATTATTAAAAAATTTATTTAATACTTATGGTGATGATTTTGAAGATGCAGAAGATGGTCTTTTATATAAAAAGATGGCAATTACTTTATCTTTAACCCATTCAGCTAGTGTTGGTACTTGGATAAGTGGAGCTCCAGAAGATCCTCATGATCCTAATGGTTCTTCCGCCCTAGATCGCTATTTAATTTATAAAAAATTATATAAAGCTGGTAAGTTAGAGAATGATATTTTTAAAAATTTAAGTATTGAAGAAATGCGTTATATTATGAATAATATCATTGATGATGAAGAAATTATTTGGCTTAATGACTTTACCCGATTAAATAATAGTAAAAACCCTTATTCTTATATTAATTATCAATTTGGTTATGATTATACTTTAGATAAATATTATGATCCTGCAAGAGAAAGTGAATGGAATAATAAAAAGCATGGTAATTTAAAATATGCTTATCACTTTAATGATGGGGAATATTTTGAAGATAAAAACATATTCACTGAAAATGATTATCGCATAACTTATCAAAAAGGTTATCCAAAATTATGGATTGTCTTTGAAGAAGGTTCTGTTTGTGGAGGTTTATCTAAAACTGGTTCTAACATTCATGGTTCTTATGGTGTTCCATCTAGTGTTGTTTCCCAACCTGGTCATGCCGCTTATATTTTTATGACTTTAAGAAATGGCGAAAAATATTGGGAACTTGGTAATGATGTTTCTGGCTGGGGTCAATCAGGTAAAACGGAAAAACTTTCAGTAAGAATGCCTAATGGATGGGGCGATGGCTCTTATGTTGGTTCTTATCCTGCTAGTTATGTTTTACTTTCTCAAGCGGCTTGGAATGATTTAAATAATTATAATAAAGCAGAGAAAATTTTAATGTTGGCGGATGTTTATAGTGATAAAGATATCCAAAAGGCCATTTATGAAGGAGCTTTAAGTGTTCAAAATATTAACTTTGATGCTTGGCTTGGTTTAATTGACGCCATGGAAGGATCCTCTGATACCGATTATTATGATTTAGCTAAAAGAATAACGGAAACTTTAAAAAATTATCCGCTTCCGATGGATGATTTATTAAACCAAATCATGAATAAAATGCATACTGATACTTATAAGGCAATGTTATTTAATTTAATTGAAGAAACTTTATTAGAAGTTAAAAATTTACCTGATGATGCCTATATTCAAGCTGGGGCTGCTCGGCAAGTAGCTACTTATTTATTAGATAGTCATGAAGAAATGGCCTCTTTCTCCTTTGATGGTGAAGATGCTGGTAAAATTAAATTAAATAAAGATTTTATCAGTGAAGGTGCCGTTTGGCAATATAGTCTTGATAGTCTTCACTGGAGTGACAATGTAAATGGGCTTTCTCATGAACTAACTGATACGGAAGTAGACACTATTCATGAAGAAACCGAAATTTTAATTAAGATTATTGGAGACAATGATACGGTTTATGATATTCCGATTGAAAGGGCTTTCTTAGCTCCCGAAATATCTTATAGTGATCGGGAAAACACTTTAAATGTTGATGTGGAAAATGGTAATAATAAAAAAGGTGGTTATAAAAAAGACGCTGTGGAATGGAAACTTTCAAGTGAAGATGATACAGCTTGGCAAAATTTAAGTGAAGTTGAACCAGATTTAACAGGTAATAAAAATATTGATATAAGAGTAGGTCGTCATGATAATTATTTAGCTAGTGAACCGATGACTTTAGAATTTACAGCCATTGGAGAAACTGATGAATATTTATATGTTGATGCTCAAAAATTAGGTGTTTATAAAGTATCTTCTGAAGAAAAAGGGAGAAGTGAGAATCAAGATGCCACTAATGCTTTAGATGATGATTTAAATTCTGTTTGGCATACTTATTGGGATGGCTCCGATAAAGATCGCTACTTTATTATAGAAATTAAGGAACCTACGGTTATTTCGGCTTTAGAATATGTTCCTCGGCAATCAGGTGTTAATGGTATCGTAACCAAAGCTGAAATATATGTTAGTATGACAGGCAATGACGATGATTGGACTTTAGTTAAAACTTCTAATAGTCTAAATTGGGCAACTAATAAAAATGCTAAATATGCCGTTTTTGAAACTCCAGTTGAAGCTAAATATGTTAAATTAGTTGGTGTAGAATGCGATGGCGATGGTCGGAGTTTCATGAGTGCTGCTTCCATAAATTTATTTGAAAATGCCTTATCAAAAACTATTCCAACTGCCGAAATAGAATATAGCCCTAGGGAAGAAACAACGGGTCCCGTAACAGCTAAATTAGTTAAAGCTAGTAAGAAAATTAAGATAACTAATAATGGTGGTAGTGATACCCATGTCTTTGATAAAAATGGTAGTTTCACTTTCTTGTTCGTAGATGATTATGGTAATGAAGGAAGCGTTACCGCTACTGTTACTTGGATTAAAGAAACAACTCCTAGTAATCCCCAAACTCCAGGATTTGATGGTCCAAGTATAGATGAACCAACTAATCCAAGTGATAACAATAATAACAATAGCAGTAATAACAATGATAGTAGCCCTAATGATAATGCTAATACTCCAAATGATAATACTATTAATGATAATAATACTAATAATGATGGTAATAATTCTAACTCTGATATTCCAACTATAGATAATAATTCTCATAATAATAACAATAATAATTCAAGTGTAAATACCCCATCATCAAATAATAATAACAATAGTAATAGTAGTAATCAAAATAGTAGTAATAATAGCAGTAATTCTAATAATGATATTTATTATTACGATAATGATAATGATACAACTATTCCAAACAATAATGAAAATAGCTCTTCAAACAATTCTATAAATGGTCATACTTATCCAAATAGTGAAAATAATGAAGATGGTATCATTAATAAAGGCACTACTAGAGCTAAAGAATTACAAAGATCTCTAAACCCGGGATCTAATGGTTCTAATAGTGAAACATCTAATATTTGGTTATCGCCAAAAATGATTGCTTTATATGTTATTTGTTCTCTAATTTTAGGAGTATCTATTGTTTTAATTATTACAAGTAATAGTAAAGTATTTAAAAAGAAATATAAATATCATGATTAAGAGGTAAGTTTTCTTGCCTTTTTAATTGCTAAACTTTTCTTTTTAGTCTATAATAAAATTAAATTTTGAGGTGAATTATGGAGAAGTTTACAACATTTTTTCTTTTATTTATTATTTATTCTTTTTTAGGATGGCTTTTAGAAGTAATATGTAAATTGTTTGAATTAAAAAGATTTGTTAATCGTGGTTTTTTAATCGGACCTATTTGTCCTATCTATGGTTATGGAGTACTTGGAATATTGTTTTTAATGGGTGATGGCGAAGTTGATGTTTTAGAAGTATTCTTAAAATCTATATTAATCTGTTCTGTTTTAGAATATTTTACCTCTTATATAATGGAAAAATTATTTAAAGCTAGATGGTGGGATTATTCTAAAAGAAAGTTTAATATTAATGGTCGTATTTGTTTAGAAACTATGTTACCATTTGGTATTTTAGGAACTTTTATCTTTTATATTTTAAACCCTTTTGTTTTAAATATTGTTACATCTATTCCTATAGTTGTTAGAAATATCTTAGCCATTGTTTTATTAGTTCTTTATATTGTTGATAATATAATTTCCTTTAATGTTATGAATAAGATTAAAAAAGAAATTAATAAACATCATGTTGATAATACCGAATTAATTAGAAAAAAGGTAACAAATTGGTTAAAGAAAAATTCGGCTTTATACCGTCATATTGGGGAATCTTACCCTAAATTTAAAATTAATCCTAAGAATGAAGAAGAGTAAAATTCTTCTTTTTTTTACGAAAATTTACAACAAAAGAATTATCAAAATTTGACTCCGGGGGGGGTGTTATATAATAAGCATATAAGATTATGAAAGGTAAGGTTAATAGTTTTAATTATTAACAATTTATATGGTGTTATATGAATGAAGAAAATAAAAGAAAAATATTAATAGGGAGTATAGTAGCAG
>CANQLN010000019.1 GCA_947624695.1 uncultured Bacilli bacterium | reverse complement strand
CATTTTTTGATTCTCAAAAAATGATATAACTTGCTAAACATTATACCATAAAAATAATTATTTACATATAAAATAACGGTAAAACAAAATAAAAAAGCTAAAAAAATGAGCTTTTTCAAACTCATTATTCATTAATATTATAAGATTCGCCAGATAAATTATTTAAATTATAATCATTTAATATTGGCTTTTCAATTTCTTCAGCATCTTTTTTTAAAGTTGGTAGTTCAATTTCTTCTTCCTCTTTGGTAGCAGGCATTTCAATTTCAGATTTTTCATTTTTTTTCTCAGGAGTATAAACAGAACTAAATACTTCTTTAGGTTGACTAACCGGTTCCATAACAGGAGTAGTCTCCCTAACTATATCATCAAAATTAAATACCGGAACTTCTATTTGAGGTTCTTTATCTAAAGGAACTTCAGCAGCAACTGGCTCCACTGATGTAACCGGTTCTAAGTCTACATGACTAAAATTAAATGGCTGTTCATCTTCTTTTTCTAAAACTGGTTTTACCGCTTCTATAATTGATGGAGTTTCTCCTTCAGAACTTACTGAATCTACTCCAACATTTGCCGCTGGCATCACTGGAGGCACTGGTACTTGATTTAAAACAACATCTTGAATAGGATTAACTTGAGGAACTTCTGGCATTTCAGGAGTCGGTACCTCACTACTAATATTATTTATAGTAGGAACAATTATTGTATCATTTTCTAAATTAGGTTCCATAACAGGGACTTCAGGTGCACTAGGAACTGTTAAATTTAAAGGATCATTTACCGTAGTAGGAGCCTCTACTTCTACTTTATTAGGTTCACTAGTTTCTGCAAAAGCATTAACATTACCAACATTATCAGTATTTATTTGTTGTAACTTTTTAGTGGCTTCAATTTCTCTATTCTTTTGATCTTTCTTACCAAAAACAAGAATAATAATAAATAATAGAACTAAAACCGCAATAGAAATCATCAAATAAGTTCCAAAATATTCATAGTTATATAATTTACTTAAAAATTCATCCATTATAACCTGCACCTCTTTATTCTTACTATATTAGATTATCACAAAAAACAAGATATTGCAATATTTTAAAACATCTTATCGATATTTTTTGGGACATCTCCCCCAATTACTTTCGAAATTATTTTATCACTTTGCTCTTTACTTACCTTTTTACCCGTCATCGCACTTAAGGTATCAATTACCTCTCTTAAAGTTTTTTCATCTTTCATATTCCCATTTTGCAGTTTTTGAGCTAACCCCACAATGGTATTTTTATCAACTTTAGTTTTCTTTTCCACTTTATTAAAAAAAGAATCGTTTAAATTCATACTTCACCTTCTAATAAATTATATGATTAAACAATTCTTTTGTGCTAATTACTCATCTTTTTTAATCAAATCAATTATTACTTGTGCTTTTTTACTCCAATCATTTTCTTTAGCTTCTTTTTGTAATAATTTACGATATTTAGAATCATCTTTTAACTTATAAGCATCTTCTAACTTTTTTAAAAAATCATCATGATCTTGACCAATTAATACAGATTTATACTTCCGGCATTCTAATAAATTTGTTGTCACAATCGGCTTTTCCATTGCCATATATTCAAATATTTTTACAGGGCTTGTTGATTTAGTAATATCATTAAGAAGAAACGGAATCATTAAAATATCACATTTTATGGCATAATATTTTAAAATTTGATAATCTTTAGAACCTAAAAAATAAACATTTTGAACTTCATCCATTTTATTTAATTCATATGATTCATCATATTTTAAACCAAAGAAAATGACATTATATTTATTAGTTTGAGCAATCTTTTTAATTAAGTCATAATCAAACCATTTAGCTAAAGCCCCATAATAACAAAGATTAATTTTCCCGTTATTGATAATATCTAAATAATCTTTCTCTAGCTCATAGTTTTCCCACTTTTGAAAAAATTCATAATCTACACCGTTCGTAGAATAGCCTAAATTTTCTTTACCTCTTCTTTTTTCTACATCTTTTTTTAATTCTTCAGCTGTCACAATTATATAAACATCTTTATTTTCCATAACATAATTAAATTTATCCAAAATATTTTTAGGTATTTCTTTTGTTCCAGCTAAGTCAGCACTTAAATGATCGACATATTCATAGATTAATTTAAAACCTTTGCTTAAATAATCTTTAATATTAGATACCGTTAACTTCCAATCAGTACAATAAAGTTGAATATATTTGGGTTTATTTATTTTTGCTAATTCCTTCATTAATATTCGATTAAGTAAAATATTATTAAAATTAAATAAATATAAATTTTCTTGTTTTTTGCTTATAGTCTTAACTTTATCAGTCATTGTAGTTACTTCATAAAATAATAAACAATTATTTTTAACTAAATTATTAGCAATATGTTGAGGTCTTTGAAATAAAGGAACATCATAACCAAAACTACTCCGCCATAAAATTAGACGATCATACTTGCCATTTAATATTTCTCTAATTATTTTATGATATCTATAGGGATTTATAAAAACCATGAAGCTAACTTTATCTAAATAATTAGCAACAAAATAGCGATAGCATTTTTTAATAAAACCAACAAAGCCATATTTTTTATAAACATTAACTAATTTTGTTATTTTATCTTTCATAATATTAGTCTCCTTTATTTATAATAGCATCTCCACTCTTACTTTTCAAATATTTATTAATAAATTTAAAAAAGAGTTAATATTACTTAAATTTCTCAATAATTGCCTTAACAATTTTTTCACTAGCAGTCCCATCACCATAAGGATTAGAAGCTTTGCTCATTTTGTCATAAGACTCTCTATTAGTTAATAATTCTTTAGCTTCTTTATATATTGTCTCGGTATTGGTTCCTACTAATTTTAAAGTACCAGCCGTAATACCTTCTGGTCTTTCCGTAGTATCTCTTAATACTAAAACTGGCTTTCCTAAAGATGGGGCCTCTTCTTGTAAGCCACCAGAATCAGTTAAAATAAGATACGCTTTATTTTGAAAATTATGCATTTCTGTTACTTCTAAAGGTTCGATTAAATGGATTCGATCACAATCTTTAAAAACATCTTTAGCTATTTCTCTTACCCGAGGGTTTAAATGAATCGGATAAATTATTTTTATATCCGGTATTTCTTCAATTAATTTCCGAATTCCTTCAAATATTCTCCTCATTGGTTCTCCTAAATTTTCTCTACGGTGGCAGGTAAGTAAAATCATTCTTTCATTATCTTTTATCCATTCTAATTCGGGATGATAAAAATGTTCTTTGACGGTTGTTTTTAAAGCATCAATGACTGTATTACCGGTAACATAGATATTTTTTTCACAAATATTTTCTTTCAACAAATTTTCTTTACTGACATTAGTGGGTGCAAAAAGCATATCACTTAAGCGGTCAATCATTTGGCGATTCATTTCTTCGGGATAAGGACTATATTTATCATTAGTTCTTAATCCTGCTTCCACATGGCCAAGCGAAATTTCATTATAATAAGCCGCTAGGGCCCCTGCAAAAGCGGTTGTTGTATCACCATGAACTAGAACTAAATCTGGCTTAACTTCTTTAATTACTTTCTCTAGTCCTTCTAAAGAGCGAATGGTAATATCACTTAAGGTTTGACCAGCTTGCATAATATTTAAATCATAATCAGGTTTAATATTAAAAGTTTTTAAAACTTGATCTAACATTTCCCGGTGTTGCGCTGTTACACAAACCACACTTTCAATTTCATCTTTTTTTTCTAATTCTTTAACTAGTGGAGCCATTTTAATAGCTTCAGGTCTAGTACCAAAAATACTCATTACTTTTATTTTCTTCATATTTCACCTAAACATTAATATAATTTTATTTAACTACTAATTTCTTTAATTCTTCTTTATTTGATCCTAGCATTGATAGATAGATATGTCTTTTATCTCCCTTGATGTTTTTATCATACCACGTACTCTTATATCTTTCAATATTCACGTTGATAATTCTAAAATTTTTGACTAATATCTTTCCTTATTTATTCCAAAGCAAATATTCTTCTTTTAAGGGTTTATTTTCTCCCTCATTAAAATTTAAATTTATTTGAACTATTTCTTTGATCTTTAATTCACTATTTAAATATCTTTTCACTTTTACTTCTTTTTCTAAGATATCAGACAAAATACTATTCATGATGGTATAATCATTATCATCCACAATAATTCTTTTAAAAACTAAGTCATACTTTAAATCATAAAATTTTTCATTTATTACTTTTGACATATATTTCATCTCTTTTCGAGGTCTCTATTTTACTTATATTTTTTCCTATTTCAACACTTTCGACAAACGTTGTCAAAACTTCTAATTTTTAAGGCAATTTCCGACAAAAAAATAGTTATAAAAACTATTTCAATCTATTTATAGCCATCATAACGGCTAACTTACCATAAGAATAAGTGAGGCCTCCTTGCTGATAACAAATAAAAGGTTTTCTTAAAGGACCATCACAAGATATTTCAATCGATGAGCCTTGAATAAAAGAACCCGAGGCCATAATAATTTCATCATCATAACCAGGCATATCCGTAGGCACTGGTAAAGCATTAGCATCAATGGCTGATCCCATTTGAATACCTTCACAATATTTAATTAAATCCTCCCGGTTACCAAAAATAATATTTTGCACAATGTCTACCCTTTGATCATTATATCTTGGTTCCACCATATAACCTAATTTTTCTAAAACTTTACTTGTTAAAATGGCCACTTTTAAGCTACTAGCCACCGCCATCGGAGCATGATAAAGGCCCATTAATATTTCCTTATTAATTCCTAAAGTAGGACCTACTTCCCTGCCTTCTCCTGGAACAGTTAATCTTTCAGCACATAAATTAACTAAATCTTTTTTTCCGGCGATATAAGCCCCATTAGGAGCAATACCTCCTCCTAAATTTTTGATTAAAGAACCAACCATGATGTCGGCTCCAACTTCTAATGGCGTTTTATCTTCGACAAATTCACAATAGCAATTATCAACCATAATAATAACTTCCGGAGCTATTTCTTTGATAAATTTTATGACTTTAGCTAAAGAGGAAATACTTAAACTTTTTCTTTCGGAATAACCTTTACTTCTTTGAATAGCAATGACTTTAATTTTTTTATTTTTTAAAGTTTCCGCAATTTTTTCATAATCAAATTCATTATCAATTAAATCTATTTGGTCATAATTTACACCAAAAGATATTAAAGAACTAGGATTTTCTTTTATACCGATTACTTCATGTAAAGTATCATAAGGAAGACCAGAGATACTAAGAAGCGTATCATTAGGGCGCAACAAGCCAAAAAGACAAACAGTTAAGGCATGTGTTCCGGAAATAAATTGCCCTCTTACTAAAGCCGACTCTCCTTTTAGGACTTGGGCAAATACTTCTTCAATTTTTTCTCTTCCTAAATCGTTATAACCATAACCAGTTGAAGATGTAAAACACGCTTCATTAATTCCGGCTTCTTGAAAAGCCTTAAGGACTTTCTCACTATTAACAAATTCTTGCTTATCAATTTTTTGAAAAATTTCTTTTAATTCATCTTCAGATTCATTAAACAAATTCACTATTTCTTCTTTAAATTTCATCATTACCACTCATTCTAATTATTTCTCCACTTCGAATATCATCATTAATCATAATTTCTAATATTTTTAAGGCCACTTCTTCTTTTTTTAAAATTCGCTTTTGACCAACTCTTGCCATTTCTTCCTTTAAATATTCGGGATTCATATTTAAAACACTATCTGTATCGACCCAATTAGGAGCCAAAGCACATATTTTTAAATTAGGTAATCTTAAAGCGAGATTTTTAGTTAAATTTTCGACGCCAGCTTTACTCGCAGCATAATCCATAGCTAAAGGACTAAAAGTATCTGTTGCATCAGTTGATGATATATTAATAATAATCCCTCTTTTCATATTTAAAGAAGCATATTTACAAACCAAAAAAGTCCCAACTAAATTAACCTCTAAAACTTGCATAAATTCATTCTTAGTTTTAGTGTTTATATCATTATCTATAGCTAAAGCCGCCAAATTGATAACCACATCTATTTTCTCATGTTTAGAAATTACTTTAGCAAATAAATCTTTTATTTCTTCTTCCTTGGTTAAATCACATTTATAGGTATCATATAATTCCTCTATTTTATGCTTATTATAAGTTCCAATAACTGTGGCTCCATATTCATGTAATATACCCGCTAAAATATGACCAATACCACTACTAACCCCAATAATTAAAACAACATAACCTGCTAAATCCATCACGTCACCTCAAAGCATTACTATTATATAATTATTTTATTATTGTTGCAATGAAATCTCCCGTAAATATTAAATTTAAAATGGTTAAAATAAATATTATTAAATTTTTATTTACTTTAGCTATTATTTTTTCCCCAAAAGGATTAATTATATAAGTAAAAATTAAGCCACCTATTCCAAAACAAAAAGCGCTTAAAAGGCAGACAAAACCCCCAATATTTAAAAAGTGCCCTTTATAATTCCAAAGGCGCATGCCTCCTAATTTTAATAAAAGAAAACCACTTATTCCTTCTAACAGGCCGGTGAGAAAAAATGATAAGATAAAAATTACTAAAGGCCTTTTCTTATATTTATTTATAAGTAAAAGAAGTAAAGAACCTATCCCATAAATAGGAAGCCAAGGGCCATTTAAAAAACCATGACTATAAAAATTACCTTTATAAAAATAATTTAAGATTAATTCATAAAAATATCCTAAAATACTACATAAGTAAAAAGTTACACCAATTTTTATTCCAATATCTTTTTTCATAATTATCCCTGTAATATTATGAACTTAAAAGACAACTTTACTATTCCATAAATTGGCTTAAATTTGTTACATAGATATAATCTATATTGCCATAATAAAAATAGAAAGGAAAGAATAAAATGAATGAAAATTATAAAAAAGCTCCTAATATTTTAACTGATAAAGACTTAGCTTATCTTAAAGATATTTTTGGCTGGAATCATACTGCTTATAAAAACGAAATGGAAGCTTTAAATTATATTGAAGATAAAAGTGTTAAAGATATGATTACGGAGGCTACTAAACTTTTTAAAGAAAATATGAATTTAGTCTTAAATATAGTAAAGGATGGAGAAAATGGAAAATAAAAAAATTGCTAATCCCAAAACCCCTGTACCTAAAGGACTCGGTTTAAATGATCAAGATTATATGACTACCCTTTTAAGTACTTTAAAAGCCATGGTTAAAGATATGACAGTAGCTTTAACGGAAGCCTCTAATAGTGAACTTTATAAAGAATTTAAAGATATGTTTGAAAATTTAATGAAACTGCAAAGAGCCTCTTATGAATTAATGTTTAAACTCGGATGGTATACTCTAGAAGAAGCTAAAGATTCTAAAGTTAATACTTTAGGTAATGAATTACAAACCCAATTAGATAATTTAAATAGTTAAAAATAGACATCTTGAATTAAAAATTTTTTTATAGTATAATGAATATGTCAAGGAAACTTGAATACAATAAAAAAGGAACATTCAAATATTCTAGTGTTGAGTGTTGCTGAAAAATTTTGTGTAGAACCTAAATCATAGATGATGAGTTAGGTTCTTTTCAATTTATATTAATACTACAAATAGTAGAAATAATAAAAAGAAGATGATTACTACTTGAGATAAGATTAACAAATCCTTCTTGTTCATAAAGATCGCCTCCTTCCTTGCGAAATTCAGCAAGCACCCAACTATTCAAATGTTCCTAATAAGAGTATAGCAAACTATTGTTTTTGGAGTCAACAAAAATATGCGGACATTATTATAAAAATTAAAAAAAAAGAAGATTTCACTCTTCTAATATTTTATATCTTTTAATATATCGTCAATACTATCTTTATAGTCATGAGTTCCATCAATAAAGATTAAAGTATTTTTAACTCTTGAAATAACAATATAATCATCAGTTGATTCTGCTACTATTTTAGCAAATACAGCTCCTTTTGTTTCTTGGTTTTCCGTATTAGCAGTAATATAATCTACAATACTATCTTTATATTTTTCATAAACTTTTTTCGCTTCTACTTCATTTTCAAATTCATAATATTCAACTTTATAAGGTACATCTTCTTTAGTAGCTACTAAATAAGTATCTGCTTCATATTTAGCTTCTTCAGTATCACTTATACTATATCCTAAAGCTGTAAAATGTTTATTAAATTCTTCTTTATCAACAACATTATAAAATACACAACCAGTAGTTATAATACACACTATAACAATAATAACAATTCCTATAATTATACTTTTATTCTTCATTTTTCTTTTCTCCTTTATGCCTATTATAAAATAATTCCATTACTTCTGTAAATTCATTATCACTATCTAATTTAACAATATACTCTTCATCATTTTCTTTTAGTACCTTTCTCGTACAAAGAACTTTATCATTATCTTTTTTTTGTAAAATTAAATAATTATTATTTTTATGACTAAAAGCATCAATTACTTCATACTCTTCTCCATCTTCCAAAGTAATTATATCAATATTTATCATAAATTTCTAGTTCCTTCCGTGTTCATTTGTTGAATACTAGCAACTGATTCCATATAAGTTAAGCTTTTGCTCTCTCTATAAGCATCCATTAACTCGGTTAAAAGGTTTTGGTCTTCAATACTCAAATTATAAAACGCCGTAGGATCTTGGAGATGATTTAAACCATTATAATGCGAAATAGCATTTAAAACTTCGGGATTACAGAACTCTTGGACTCGGCCTGACTTAGCCACATAATCTAAAAAACTATTACAATCATCTATTTTATCTTTAACTTCTTTAAGTTTTTCATTATTAGTAGCGGCTAAACGAAGGCGGGCCATAATCGTATCCATATTATATAACCGGTTTTGCTCTAAGTCAGAATAAATTGAATGTAAAACATCATCTAAAACTTGGGGATCTTTTTCTAGCATATCTTCTAAATGTCCGGCGATTAGATCTTCCCGATAATCAAATTCAACATGACCAACTCGAGGGTTATAACCTAAGTTATCGGTTGTTTGCTCGACAATACTTTCGGTATTTCGCCCACTTGAGGCAAAACGCCCTATTTCTTTTTCGAGCATACTATTCATTGTATTTCCTCTCGCTGCATACAAAATTGATAATGTACCAATGCCAGCGATTAAAAGACCTACTTCTAATCTTTGTTTGAATCTTTCTTTGGGAGTTTTCTCTCTTCTAGCTTTTAAATGAATTCCTCTTTGGTGAGGAGTTTTAGTTAAATTTTCTTTAGTTTCCACACTGATCGTTTTGGCTTTTTGATAATTAATAAAGTCTCTAATTTTATCATCAGCTTCATGATTTAAAATTTCATCTTTAGTATAGTTACAAGTTAATACTAAATATTTAGCGCAGTTAAAAGTTTCATTAACATCCCAATTTTCAAAATGTTCAACAATATAATAAACTATTTCAGAATAATCATAATTATCTCCGGTTGATTTTTTCATATCATTAACGAAATCATCAACTAAGCTAAATAATTTTTCTTCCTTTTCACTATTCATTCAATCACCCACTATGGTTCTATTTTTAATATACTATTTAACTAGTTTAAAGTCAAATTACTCTATTTTCTTTATAATATTATTGACATAATTTTTACTCAATATTCATCTTTTTGGCCATTAACTTACTAAGTAAATAGGCTACTAAAAGCATCAGTAAAATAACAATTAAAATTTTGGGATTTTTAAAACTTTCTACTAAACTCGTTCCAATAAAGCCCCAGAAAAAAACTAAAAATATTTTACCAATCATTATAGCTACTGCATATTTTTTAAAAGGCATTTTTGATAAAGCGGCTGCAATATTGATTAAAAAGGCGGGCGTAAAAGGAATAGCTATTAATAAAACTAAACTTGTTAATTTCATCTTATCAATTTTTTTCATTAATTTATCAAACTTTTCAATTTTCCGTACCTTTCTTTGAAAGATATCTTTTAAAATAGTCCGACATAAATAAAACGAAAAAAAGCAGCCTAAGCAAGTTAAAAGATAGGCTACTAGAAAGCCAAGGGCATAACCATAAGCAATAAAAATAATCGTGATAAAAACAAATAATGGTAAAACGGGAATCATTGATTCTAAAAATATTAAAAGACAAGCAAATAGAGGACCATAAAAGGTTGAACTATTTACTAAATTTATTATAAAATTATATGTATTATTTAAAAATTCCATCATATTTACCACATTATTATTATAATATAAGTATGAGTAATTTTCACGAATTTATTACATATGTGACATCATAACCGTAAAAAGCTAATATTCTTACGGCTTGTTTACTTTTATGTCCTTTATCACACATAATATAATATTTATTATTTTTATTTAATAAAGTTTTATGATTCATAAGAAGTTTATCATAATAAATATTTATACTATAAGGATTATGTTTTTCTTTATATAAAGTAGGATCTTTAACATCAATTAAAATTCCCATCTGAGGATTGAAATCACTTTCTTTAATGGTTTTCATTATATCACCATAGTATTATATGAAATTTTTTGACTTAGAAAAATTATATTTAACTAAAAAAGAAGATTATTCATCTTCTCCAAAGAAATCATCAAAGAATTCATCATCCGTTATAACATTTTCATTCATTATTACACTATCAACATCGATATTAACTTTTGGAGCTTCTTTCTTCTTCTCTTCTTTTTCTTTTGGCATTTCTAAAGTCTCCACATCATCATCTAAATCTTTGATTAAATCATCATCACTAAGATTTTCTAATTCTTTATTAATATCCATATTGGCATTTAATAATTCTTGATTTTGCATCTTTAATTTATCTTTTTGTCTTTGTTCTTCTTCATCAAGTTCTTTTAACTTCCGGTCAATATCTTTCATCATTGCATCAATATCCATATTTTGCATGCTGCCTCCAAAAGGATTACCATAAGGATTTTGATGGTTCATTGAACTAGGTGTAGCAAAAGGATTAGCCATTTGATTTGCAGGCATTCCAAAGGGATTAGCATCCCGCATACCAAGGCCCATAGAAGAGGCCATTGGATTAGCTCCATCATTAATGCCATTCATCATTTTCTTTCTTTTTTCTTCAGTAACATATTTCTTTAAATCAAATAATTCTACTTTATGAGCTTCTCTAATTGGGAACGTCGCTGTTGGATAATCTTCGCCCCAATTCATTTTAAAGTTTGGAGTATACTTGGTTTTAAACGGAAACATTCTTAACCGAATAATAATAGCTTCTCCTAATTTTAATTTTTGTAAATCACTAACCGTAACTAATGGTGTCGAAGCGGTCTTATCTTTATCTTTCGACTTAACATCACCGCACATCTTACTAATTTCTTCTAAGGCTTTTAATTCGGTACTAATTAAATAAATTAAATTACCACAGTTACCTTTAATTACTTGGGCAACTTCTTCCCCATAAACATCATTAAGTTGAGCAAAGTTTTGAATGATAAAGGTAAAACGAATATCTCTACTTCTGGCCGCTGTAACCATACTATCAATATCTTTTAAAGGTGGCATGTTAGGAAACTCATCTAGAATAAAGTTAGTCCGATATTCTAGTTTTCCGCCATTAGCTTGCGCCACATCAATTAAAGTTTCATAACATTGTTTAATAAAAATTGTCATTAAGGTATGATAAGTTTTCTTTTCATCATGGATAACCATGAAAACTGCGGTTTTACATCGACCAATATCTCGCATATCAAAATCACTATAAGAAAGCATTTCCGATAAGTTTTCTCTAGTTGAGAAAATTCTAATCTTTTGTCTAAAAGTCGAAAGTAACCCACCTTTAGTATCACCCGGAGCATTAATAACCGTATTAGCAAACATATAAGCATTACTATCAGGCCCTTTTAAATTAAAATATTCTTTAATAAAATTACTCGTAGCGTATCTTTCTTCCCCAATAGTACTCATATAGTTAATACTATTTAAGTTTACTTCTTTAGGGTCAGCATCTTGAAATAATCCTAAGGCTAATCCTGAGAAGTAATCGGCAGAACCTTTTTCCCAGAACTCTGAATCTCCTTTATTAGAAGGGTCATATAAAATATTTAGAGCAACGTCATCTAAAAGTTCAGTTGCTTTATCATAATTACCTTCTTTATAATATTGATAAGGTAAAAACAAAGGATTCCAAGCATTACCTTTTTCGGGTTCTCGGAAGTTTAAAACAATAACATTATAACCCCGATCTTTTAAATTTTGGGCTGTTTTGGTATAAATTTCTCCTTTAGGGTCGGTAATAACCATACTCTCACCCTTTTTGGCTAAAATATTAACCATCGGAAATACTAAGTTTTCGGTTTTACCACTACCAGTAGAACCAATAACTAAGTTATGATAATGACCATTATCCACCCAAACTTCTTTACCATTATTAATTAAAGGTATACCAGCTGCTTTTAATTCTTTATCAGAAGGATTAATTTTTTCCACATTACTTGATTCTTTAATTTCTTTTTCTTTCGCCCATCTGGCATAACCATCATTACCTTTAGTCTCGCCTATTTTAAGGCCAATACCTTTACCTTTTTCCTTATTAAAAATGTAATCAGAGACACTTGTAAAAATTAAAATTAAAGCCCCGATAAAAAGTCCTAAAGTAAAAGGCAAATATTTTAAAGAAAAGGCACTTATAGGAATTAACCCATAAAAAGTTCCCGTATTAAGCAAACAAAATAAATTTGATACAGCAAGTGCGCACAAATATAATAAAATTATACAATACAATACAAATAAGAAAAAATCTTTAGGTTCTACTTTAAACTTCATAAATGCCCTCCCAATTCAACCCTATTATACTATAAATACTTTATATTAGCAAAAATATTTTAATAATTGTACATTTTGATAACGATATTCGAAATGGTATAAAGTTTTGATTTGGATATTCGAAATAAATAATAAACCCATATA
>CANQLN010000018.1 GCA_947624695.1 uncultured Bacilli bacterium | reverse complement strand
AAATAGGATATTATTAGACATGTAAATCATAAATCATCAAAAATATATTTAAAATTTTAAAAATACGGAAACTTAAAAAACATTATATATTGACAAGCGTTATATAGTGTTATATAGTGTTATATATGAGGTAGATATGAAAATAATTATTAGTAATAGTAGTATGGTTCCGATTTATGAGCAAATTAAAAAAGCCATTATTGAAGAAATATTAGAGGGTAACTTAGAGGAAAATGATTCTCTTCCTTCCATTAGAAGTTTAGCAGAAGAAATAAAGATAAGTATTATGACGATTAAAAAAGCTTATGATGAATTAGAGAATGAAGGCTATATTATTCAAGTTCAAGGGAAAGGAACTTTTATTGCTCCGAAAAATAAAGAATTAATTAAAGAAAATGCCCAGAAAGAATTAGAGAAACATTTAATGGAAGCAGTTAATATTGCCAAGAAAAATAATATTTCAAAAAAAGAATTTAATAGTATATTAGATATATTTTATGGAGAGTGAATATGAATATAATTGAAATTAAAGATTTAAGTAAAAATTATGATAAGTTTTCTTTAGGACCTATTAATTTAAATATTCCTAAAGGAGAAATAATTGGTTTAATTGGCGAAAATGGGGCTGGTAAAACCACATTAATTAAATTACTTTTAAATATTATTAAACCTGATAAGGGAAAGATTAAATTATTTAATCGGGATTATTTAGAAGCCGAAGAGATAAATAAAAAAGATATAGGGGTTGTTTTAGATGATATGTTTTTTCCGGAAATCTTAACTCCTTTAGATATTAATTTAATTATGAAAAATATTTATGCTAATTGGGACTTGGAATTATATTTTAAATATTTGGAAGAATTTAATCTTCCTAAAGATAAGACTATTAAAACTTTTTCTAAAGGAATGAAAAAGAAATTAGAAATAATTACTTCTATTGCTCATCATCCTAAATTATTAATTTTAGATGAACCAACAAGTGGTTTAGATCCGGTGGTAAGAAAAGAAGTCTTAGATATCTTTTTAAATTTTATGCAAAGTGAGGATCATACCATAATTTTATCTACGCATATTACAAGTGATTTAGAAAATGTTGCGGACCGCATTGTCTTTATTGATCAAGGTAAAATAGTTTTAAATGATTTAGGTCCTGATATTATGGACTCTTATGGTATATTAAAATGTAGTATTGAAGAGTTTAAGAAATTAGATAAAAGTGATATTTTGAAATATCAAAAGAATAAATATAATTATGAAGTTTTAATTAAAAATAAAAATGCTTTAAAGAAAAAATATAAAGGAATGGTAATTGATAAAATAACTTTAGATGATTTAATGGTTTTAATGATAAAAGGAGAAGAAAAATGAAAGGCTTAATTATAAAAGATTTATTATCAACGAAAAATAATTTGACAATTTTAGGAGTTATTTTAATTATTGATATTATTATGGCTTTAAATGGTGATAGTAGTTTAACTTTTTTGCCTCCTTTTATGAGTGTTATGATGGGATTATCAACGTTTAGTTATGATGAATATAACAAATGGGATGCCTATGCCATTACTTTACCTAAGGGAAGAGAAAATGTTGTTAAAGCGAAGTATATTATGACTTTATTATTAGTTTTAAGTACTTCTTTATTAGTGCTTATCTTATCTTGTTTAATGTCTCTTATTAGTAAAGGTAACTTGGATATTGGGGAGAATTTAGATTTAATGTTTGGGTCAATTATAGGTACTCTTTTAGTGGTGGCTTTAATGTATCCTTTAATTTTTAAATATGGTATTGAAAAAGGAAGATTAATTATTTTTGTTTTAGTTTTTGGTATTGCTATTGGGGGAGGATTTCTACTTAATTTCTTTGATTTAAGTGGTATGGGAACTTTTTTAAATAATTTTGGTAATTATTTAATTTATTTTCTTATTGTGCTTATTATTTTAATTATTGGGGCTTCTTATTTTATCTCTAGAAAAATATATTTAAATAAAGATTTCTAACTTACTTGTAACACTGGGTATAATATAATTAAAGTGTGAGGTGGATTATGGAAATTTTAAAAGTCGAAAATTTAACCAAAATATATGGTAAAGGAGATGCCAAAGTAGTTGCCTTAGACAATGTATCTTTTAGTGTTAATAAGGGAGAATTTGTGGCTATTGTGGGGGCTAGTGGTAGTGGTAAGTCTACACTTTTACACCTAATTGGAGGTGTTGATAAACCCACTAGTGGCAAAGTTTATATTGATGGTGAAGATATCTATTCTTATAGCGATGATAAATTAGCTATTTTTAGAAGAAGACAAGTCGGGTTAATATATCAATTTTATAATTTAATTCCTATTTTAAATGTGGAAGAAAATATTACTTTACCGATGGATTTAGATAATAGGAAAGTATCTAAAGAACATTTAGATAATATTTTATCTTTACTAGGTCTTTCCAAAAGAAGAGGACATTTACCTAATGAATTATCAGGAGGAGAACAACAAAGAACCTCTATTGGAAGGGCTCTTATTACTAGTCCAACCATTATTTTAGCGGATGAACCAACGGGAAACTTAGATACCAAAAATAGTGAAGAAATAGTGGAGCTTTTAAAAAGAAGTAATAAAGATTATAAACAAACTATTGTGATGATAACTCATAATTTAGAAATAGCCAAGAATGCTGATCGAATTATTAAAATTCAAGATGGCAAAATAGTGGAGGATTAAAATGCATCTTTTTCGCAAATTAACAACCACTAATTTACTTTTAAATAAAAAAAGAACGATTGTCACCATTATGGGCATTATTTTATCGGTTGCTTTGCTTTCGGCTGTTACGAGTATGTTTTTCTCAGCTCGAAAGAGTATGATTGATTTTGAAAGTAAGAGAGATGGTAATTATCATTTTGCTTTTTATAATGTTTTAGATAAGGATGTTGATACCTTTCGTTTAAATAAAAATATTGAAAGTTATTATTTAACTAATAATTTGGGCTATGCCAAATTAGAAGGTATTAAAAATAAAGATAAACCTTATATTTATTTAAAAGCTTATGATGATAAAGCCTTAAATAATTTAGGAGTCAATTTAATTAAAGGAAGACTTCCAGAAAATTCTGAAGAAGTAGTAATTCCCAGTCACTTAGAAACTAATGGGAGAGTTACTTTAAAAGTGGGCGATTTTATTACTTTAGATGTTGGGAAAAGAGTTAATAGTGAAGGTGATGTTCTTAACCAAAATAATCCTTATAGTGAAGAAGTTCAAGAAGAAATTATTGAAACAAAACCTTATCGATTTAAAATTGTGGGGATTGCAAGTAGACCATCCGGCATTTTAGAAGATTATTCGGCTCCTGGTTATACTTTTATTACGCATTTAGATACTAAGGTAGCAACGTCAGTTAATGATGTTTATGTGCGTTTTACGAATGAGGCTTTAAAAAACCCTAGTAAGGGAGTTGCTCAATTAATAGAAAGTGATGAAAAAATTATTAAAGATTTATATTTTTCTTCTAATCGTTTAAATGAAGAAAAATTAGAAGAGTATTGGGAAGTTTTAAAAAATGCTAAATATGAATTTAATTATAATAATTATTTAATCACTTTAGAAACTGGTATAACGGGAGATACGGCCATTACAGCTTTATTATATGTGGCTATTGTGGTTATTATCATCATTATTTTTACATCCATATTTTGTATTAAAAATAGTTTTGATATTTCGGTTACCGAAAGAGTTAGGGACTATGGCATGCTTAGGAGTGTTGGAGCTACAAAAAAACAAATTAAAATGAGTGTTTACTTAGAGGCCCTTATTCTTTCCTTAATTGGTATTCCTTTAGGAATATTAAGTGGCCTATTAGCATCTTATATTTTAATTTTTATTAGTAACTATCTTTTAGAGGCGGCTTTTCAAGAAGGGTTAAATTTACATTTTTCTTTCTCTTTAGTAGGAATTATCTTTTCGGCGCTTTTGGGACTCGTAACTATTTTGCTTTCCGCTAGAAGAAGTGCCAAAAAAGCAAGTAAAGTATCACCCATTAAAGCCATTCGCAATAGTGGTGAAGTAAGTATCAAAGCAAAAAATTTAAAAATACCGGCAGTTATTTCCCAAATCTTTGGAATTGGTGGCGAAATTTCCTATAAGAATTTAAAAAGAAGTAAAAAGAAATATCGGACGACAGTAATTAGTATTGTTGTTTGTTCCGCAGTCTTTATTGCTCTTTCAACATTTATTAATTATGCGTTTAAATTTGTTAAATTAGAATATGGAACTTACAATTATAGTTTAAGTGCTTATTTTAATAATCAAATGGACGAGGAATTAAAAGATAAAATTGCCTCCATTAACGATTTACCTTTAATTGAAGAGGTAGCGGAATACCGGGATTTCTATTTAAAAATAGCTGATCCTTCAAAGTATTATACAAAAGAATATCAAAAAATTAATAATGACTCTTCGGTAATTGAAGAAGATGGGTTAGTTTTGGATTACATTCCCGTAATTATGGTTAATGATGCGTATTATCAAAGTTATTTAAAAGAGTTAAAAGTTGATTATGAAGAAAATAAAGATAAATTTATATACTTAAATAAATATTTTGCTTATAATAATGAAGATGAAAAATATCACGAAATCATAAAGTATAATTTTAAGAAAAATGATATTCTTAAAGGAAATATTACCATTGGAGATGAAGGTGAACGTTCATTAATAGTTGGGGCATTAACTGATGTTAAACCGATGTTTATTTCCGATTTAAATTATTCTGTTTATTTAATCGGTAATAAAAAATACCATGAAGATATGACTACAGAGAATGATACAGCTTTTGTTTATATAAAAAGTAAAAATGCTAACGAAGTACAGAAACAATTAGAAGATATGTTTAAAGATTATGATATTCATATCAATAATATTGATGCAAACTTAAAACAAATGAATTATTTCTTTACTTTAGTAGCTATCTTCTTATATGGTTTTATTACGGTTATTGCTTTAATTGGAATTACAAATATCTTTAATACCATTACGACAAATATGAATTTACGGAAAAGAGAATTTGCCATTTTAAAAAGTATAGGTATGACTACCCCGGAATTTGATCGGATGGTTCGCTTGGAAAGTATCTTCTATGGAACCAAATCCTTACTGATTGGAATTCCGATTGGCTTAGGGCTTTCTTACTTAATCTATTATTATTTAGCGAAGAGTGACTTAATTATGCGTTTTGAAATACCTTGGGGGTCTATTCTTATTACCACAGTAGTAGTCTTTATTCTCATTTTCGTTATTATGAAATATTCACTTAAAAAGATTAGTCGTCAAAATGTAATTGAAACAATTAGAAATGAAAATATTTAAGGGAAAATAAAATTTCCCTTTTCCTTATGGTATAATAAGAGAAGGAGGGTTTATGAACATTTTACTTATTGAAGATAATCAAAACATTTTAGATGGTCTAGAATATTCTTTAGAAAAAGAAGGCTATAAAGTAGGAACTTGTCAAACTATTCAAGATTCTTTAGTATACTTAGAAAATAATCATCCCCAAATAATTATTTTAGATATTACGCTTCCGGATGGTAATGGTTTAAGTTTTTTTGAACATTATTTAGTAAAATATCATATTCCCACCATTTTTTTAACCGCTCGAGATAGTGAAGAAGAAATAGTAAAAGCTCTAAACTTAGGGGCCGAAGACTACTTAACTAAACCATTTTTTACGAAAGAATTATTAGCGAGAATTAATAAAATTGTTTTACGAAATAAAAAGGCGGCGGTAATTAAAATTAAAGATATTCAATTTGACTTAGATAAAATGGTGGTTTTAAAAAATGATGAACCTTTATTAATTTCGCCTTTAGAATTAAAAATTTTGCATTTGTTATTTTTAAATGTTAATAAAGTTGTTAGAAGAGAAGAAATTACGGATCACTTATGGGAATGGACAGGAAATGATGTTTCTTTGCATACCATTACCGTTTATATCAGTAGAATAAGAGAAAAATTAGGAACTGATATTATTAAAACAGTTAAAGGAATAGGTTATAGAATCGATGAAGAAGAATAATTATTTTAAAAAATATTTACTAGGACTTTTAATAATACTTGGCTTATTTGTAGGAAGTATTATTTATCTTAATAAATTAGAATATCAAAGATATAATGAAAATGTTAATGATAGTTTAAATATGTTTATTGCTTTAATTAAAGAAAAATATCCTAGTGTATCCGAAAGTGAAATTATCTCTTCTTTAAAAAATAAAGAAGATTATTCTAATTACTTAGCTAAGTATGGGTATGATTTAAGTGATAATATTATTTTAGAAAATGATGGTTTAAAAGAAAAATTTTTAATGATTAAATTAGGAGATATTGCTATTTTTAGTTTATTAATTTTAATTATCTTTATTTTTTATAAAAGAAAAAATAGTAAAAGTATTGAAGCTATTATTAAAAAGTTAGAAAAGATCAATAATGGAAATTACCAAATTAATTTTAAAGAAGCTAAAGAAGATGAATTATCTTTATTAAAAGATGAAGTAGCCAAGACTACGATTAGATTAAGAAGTCTTACAGAAACTTCTTTAAATGATAAAATTAAATTAAAAGATTATTTAGAAGATATTTCGCATCAATTAAAAACGCCTTTAACCTCTATTTGTATTATGCTTGATAATTTAATTTCAAATCCCGATATGGAAGAAGAAAAAAGGGAGCAATTTTTAAATAAAATAAAAAGAGAAATTACGAATTTAAATTTTTTAATTAATAGTTTATTAAAACTTTCTAAATTTGAGGCTAATGCTATTACTTTTTATGAAGAAGAAGTATTGGTTGAAGACCTTATTAAAGAAGCTATCTTAAATGTTAATAGTTTAAGTGATTTAAAAAATGTTAAAATTAATTACCCAAATAAACAGCAAGAAAAACTGGTTTGTGATAAAAAATGGCAAATTGAAGCCCTAACTAATATTTTGAAAAATGCTTTGGAATATTCTCATCCTCAAGGGAAAATTGATATTACTGTTTTAAAAAATGATCTTTATTTAGAAATAATGATTAAAGATTATGGGAAAGGAATGGACAGTAGAGACTTAAAACATCTTTTTGAACGATTTTATAAAGGCCAAAATGCTAGTTCTGATAGTATTGGGATTGGTCTTGCTTTAGCCAAATCCATTATTGAAAAAGATAATGGGAAGATAACATGCGAATCAGTAGTTAATAAAGGGACAACTTTTAAAATTAAATATTTTTATTCTTAAGTTAGTGATATAATATTATTAGGTGATAGTCGTGAAAGATAAATTAAATAAAGTATTAACAGTTATAATTATTATTTTAATTATAATTATTGGCATTATTATTGTTTTTAAGTATTTTGTGAAGAAAGAAGGAAAACCACCGGTTATTATTGATTTTGCTTACGAAATAGAAACTGAGAAGGCAAGTTGTGGTAAGAATAATAGTTATTACAAATTGGAAGATGGTCGAACTATTTATACTAATTGTTTAAAAGAAATTAATATAAATGATTTTAAAGAAGTTAGATCTTTGAAAGATACTTTAAAAGATGATGAAAATATTATAGAAAGAATTATCAACGCTTTGAATGAACATGGTGAAGTTCAAGAATACTTTAAGGCAAAAATTTATATTGATGAAGGCGAATTAGGCTTCTCTAATGAAGGCCTTAAGATTTTAGTGTGTGATAGTAGTAAAAATAAAAATATTTATATCGGATCTTTAGAAGCTGATTTTAATAAAGATATGTGTGAGTAGGTGAAAAGATGAGTAGTAAAACAAGTATTTTAATAGCTTTTCTCCTTAATTTTTTCTTTGCAATTTTTGAATTAATCGGTGGTTTTTTTTCAAAAAGTGTAGCGATTATGAGTGATGCCTTACATGATGCCGGTGATGCTTTAAGTATAGGAATATCTTATTTTTTAGAGAAAAAAAGTGAGCGAAAAGCCAATGATGTTTATACTTATGGTTACCGAAGATATTCTGTTTTAGGGGCTTTAATTACGACGATTATTTTAATTTGCGGTTCTCTAATTGTTATTATTAGTTCTGTAAAAAGATTAATTAATCCCGTTAGAGTTAATTATAATGGTATGCTTATTTTAGCCATTGTTGGTTTTGTTATTAACTTTCTAGCGGCTTATGTTACTAAAGATGGCGATAATGTTAATAAAAAAGCCGTTAATCTTCATATGATGGAAGATGTTTTAGGATGGTTAGTTGTTTTAGTTGGTTCCATTGTTATTAGGTTAACTAAATTTTATGCTATTGATTCTTTGATGAGTTTGGGAGTAGCCATCTTCCTTTTAATTCACGCTTTTAGAAATTTAAAAGAAGCATTAGATTTATTTTTAGAAAAAACTCCTAAAGGTTATGATGTTAAAAAGATTATTTCTTTAGTAAAAGAGGTTCCCCATGTTTTAGAAGTCCATCATGTCCATTTATGGAGTATGGATGGTGAAAGTGTTTATGCTACTATGCATGTCGTTAGTGATGCTAAACACTTTAAAAAAGTAAAACAAGATGTTAAAAAACTTCTGTCCGAAAACAATATTAGTCATGTAACTATTGAAATGGAAGAAAAAAATGATGAATGTGCTGAAAAAAATTGTGAAATAAAAGAAGTTGCACATCACCATCATCACCACTAGAGGTAATTATGAAAAAAGGACCTCGCCTATTTTTAATAGTTTTTCTTTTAATTCTTGCTATCAGTATTTTAGATATGGTATATATTTTAAAATTTTCTAAACCTTTATTTATTCTTCGAAAAAGTCATCATTTAACTTGTGATGTTTATGAAGGGCTTTTATATAATATCTATGATTGTGCGGAATATAATAAACCCGAATTTCGTTTTAAATGGCAAAAATATGAATTTAATAATTACAGTTCTTACTTTGAAGTTATAGATGAATCAGAAAGTTGCGATAATAAAGAAGAAGAGATTTACCTGGATAAAGAAAATATTTATTATTTACCTTGTTCTAAAAGTGATTATATTAAGATTAAGTTTTCGAATGGTGATACTTACAAATTAAAAGAAGCCATTTTGAAAAAGTATGTTACAATGAATGATTTAATTAAAAATAATTTAGAATTAAATGTTAAAAAGAAAGAAGAGGAAGAAGTGAAGATGCATTTAGTTATTGATAATGATCCTTATGAAGTTATTTTAGAAGATAATGAAACCGTTAAAGAATTATTAACTATGCTTCCACTAGAGATGGAAATGCAAGAATTAAATGGTAATGAAAAATATTATTATTTAAATAAAAGTTTAAAAACTGCTAAAAGTGTTCCATCAGCAATTTTTCGAGGTGATATCTATTTATATGATGATAATTGTTTAGTTTTATTTTATCAAAATTTTACGACATCTTTTAGTTATACTAAAATTGGCCATGTTAACAATTTAAAAGATTTGGGAAGGGAAAATATTAAAGTTACCTTAAAATAAAACTTTAAATATCCCATAATTATGCTATAATATAACCCAAGGAGTATTATGGATTTAGAAGAATTAGGGAAAAAAATTAAAGATATAAGAGTTAGTCATAATTTAACGCAAACTGAATTTGCTAAGTTTTTTTATGTTTCTCCTCAAGCTGTAAGTAAATGGGAGATGGGTAAAAACATGCCTGATTTAGAAACTCTTTATTTAATTTGTAAAAAATTTAATTTGGATTTTACCGAACTTTTTGGTTTTTCTTTTCCCGCTAAGAGTCGAAAAAAAATTAATTTAAAATTAATAATTCCTTTAATTCTTTTAACGTTGGTAATAGTTTTGCTCTTTTTTCATTTTCTTTTTCCTCATAATGACTTTGAATTTAAAACTATTTCAACTAACGTTAATAATTTTAGTTTATATGGCAGTATTGCTTATAACGAAAACAAAACAACTATTTATATTTCGAATATTACCTATGAAGGAGAAGATAACAATAATGAATATGTCGAAATTAGATGCCTTCTTTATGAAAGCGTAGGGAATACTAAAGAAGTAATAAGTAGTTATAATCATACTGATGGCAAAATTAGTTTAAAAGATTTTTTGAGTCAAGTTAATTTTAATGTTAACCATCATTCTGATAATTGTAAAATATATGAAAATGATACTCTTCATTTAGAAATTGAAGCCATTAATGAATCACATCAAACGGTGTTTTATAAAATACCTTTAATTATCGAAAATGGCTGTGAAAATTAAATTCAACTTCAAGTTGAATTTTTTTCAACCTTAATTTTCTTGTCAATTTTAAAGAAAGAGGTATTATTAATACTGGAGGAGAAAAGTATGGAAAAAGTCAAAAAATATAATGGGGTAATTCCAACAATTATTACGATTATTATTTTAATGAGTGTATTTTGTTTATTCATGATGCCTAATATGGTGGAAGCAGATTCTAAATATAAAACGATGAATTTAGAAAATTCACTGAAAGATGAAGGTATTGAATACGATTTAAAAGATTATAAAGAAACTGATGATCAAGTCACCATCTATTTATTTAGAGGTAAAGGATGTACAGTTTGTAAGAAATTTTTAACCTTCTTAAATAGTATTGTTCCGGAGTATGGAAAATATTTTAAATTAGTATCTTATGAAACTTGGAATAATCCTGATAATAAAGAATTATTAAATAAAGTTGCTGATTTTACGGGAGTAGCTAATGAAGGTGTTCCTTACATTGTTATTGGTGATCAAGTTTTTGGTGGTTATTATTCTGGCTATGATGAAGATATTAAAAAAGCTATTAAAGATGAATACAATAAAAAGACAAAGTATGATGTCTTAGAAGAAATGAATAAAGATACGAAAAATAATACTTCTAATTCATCAATTTGGTGGAGTTTATTATTTACTTTTCTAAGTACTATAATTATTATTGGTTATATTTATTTATCTAACAAGAAAATAATGGTTGAACTTGCAAAATTAGAAACAAAAAAGAAATAGGAGTGATAAAAAATGAAAAAGAAATTATTTGTTTTATTAAGTATAGTTTTAAGTTTATGCTTATTTACTGGTTGTGGTAAAAAAGAAGAAACTGATGCCCAAAAATTTAAAAAAGAATATGAAAGTGTTAATGGTACTAAAACTTCAAGTGGTAAAGATATTAGAAATATTGAAATTCCTGAAGATAATCCTTTTGTCTATAAAGAAGCCGGTGATATTGTAGAACTTTTAGAAGCTGGGGAAACTTTTGCTGTTTATTTTGGCTATAATACTTGTCCTTGGTGTCGAAGTGTTCTACCAACTTTAGTTGAAGTTTTGGATGATTTAGATATTAATAAAATTTATTATGTTGATATTCATGATATTCGCGATACTTTAGAAGTTAATGAAGATGGAGAAGTTGTTACTAGCAAAAAAGGTAGTGATGATTACTATAAATTATTAGAACTTTTAGATAGTGTATTAGAAGATTATTCTTTAACTAATAGTAAAGGTAAAGAAGTTGATGCTAAAGAGAAAAGAATTTATGCTCCAAATGTAGTCAGTGTTATTGATGGGAAGCCTCAAAAATTAGATACTGGTATATCTGATGAACAAACTGATGGCTATATGGAACTTACCGATACAATAAAGAAAGATATGTATGATAAATTAAAATGTGTCTTAGAATGTTTAGAAGATGAACCTGAAAAATGTGGTATTGGTTGCTAAAGTAGATTTTAAAGTCTACTTTTTTTAAATTTATTAACATTCTCGTGATATAATTGTTTTAGAAAAGAGTGGTGAAGGAAATGTACAAATTAATTGGGATGGATTTTGATGGTACATTATTAAATAGTCGTAGTTTTATTAGTCAAAAAAACCAAAACGCTCTTTTAAAATATCGCAGTGATGGTTATCTCATTGTTGGGGTAACGGGTCGCAACTTAGAAAGTGTTAAATGGCATCTCGAGCTTAGCTATTTTGATTATCTTATTCTAAATAATGGGGCTTCAATTTATGATGTTAAAAAGAATCACTTAGAACCACTTAAAACTATTCCTTTAGCACTTACAGAAGATTTAGTTAAAGTTTTAACTCCTTATACGAGAAGAATAGATTATGTAACTGATTTAGCTTATTATGTTAAAGGAGCTAAAAAACATCTTCAGTTACCTTTTATTAAAGATATTCATTCTTTAGATGAGGTAGAAGGTAATATTAGTAAAATTAATATCTTTTTAGAGGAAAATAGAGATATCGAAAAATTATTTAATTTACTTGATGTTTATGCTAAAAAATTAAATATTTTTATTATAGAAGATAGTGCGGAATCAAAATTAATTGTAATAAACCCTTTAAATGTTAATAAAGGAACCGCTTTAGCTTATTTGGGAGAAAAATTAAATATTTCTTTAGATGAAATGATTTTTTTCGGCGATGGCACTAATGACTTAGAGGCTTTAGAAATGGTTGGAATGGGTGTTGCCATGGAAAATGCTTTAGATGTTGTTAAAGAGAAAGCTGATGATGTTACTTTAAGTAATGATGCTGATGGAGTTGCCTGTTATCTAGAGAGAAAATTAAGGAGGCAAAAATGAAAATAAAATGTGATTTAAGTAAAAACTATTTTAAAATTTATAACGAAGCGAAGACGGCATCCCGAAATAAAAAAAGTATTTTAAAGAGTCATAAAATTCCGAATATAAGTTATGGAATGGAAATAATTTTGTTAAGTACTTTGCTTTTATTTTTAAGTTTAATGTTTTTTCTAAATAAATATTTAGTTATCGGGATTGTTTTATTAACTATTGATATTAGTTATGTTTTATATTTAATTTTAAAATATTTAATCATTTATAATATAAGGTATAAAGTTAATTTTGAAAATACAATAATTTTTGATGAAGAAGGTCTTACTTATTCGGCATTTTATGATATTAAAATGACCTTTAAGTGGTCCAAGATAAAAGCTATTGTTATTCAAAAGCATTCTTTAACAATTTTAACTGATACGCCCATTTATTTTTATCTTAATAAAGAATGTTTAGAAAAAGTTTTAAAAGTTGTAGATGAATATGCTCCTAAAACTCTTGTCTTAGAGGCAAGTTAACCGTCCTTTATTGCATATCTTTAATATTTATAGTAAAATTTTTATAGGTGGTAGAATGGAAAGACGTAATAAAATAATTCTTTATTCTATTATTGTTTTAACAATTATGGTTCTAGCTTTAGGAATTAATTCATTACTCCAAAGAAAAAGTAATGCCATTACTGATGCCAATGTTTTTCGAATGGAATACATGAGTTATAATGATAAAGTTGATGATAGTGATAATGCTTATTTAGATTTAATGATTAGTGATAATAATTTAATTAATTATATAGATATGGAAGAAGCCATAGAGATGCTTCAAGAAAAAACGGGCGTAATTTATTTTGGGTATGCCGCTAATGCTGATTGCCGCGCTTTAGTTCCTTCTTTATTAAAGGTATCAAACACTTTAGAAGAGCCCATTTATTATTTAGATATTGAGAGTATCAGACCTACTTATGAATTTATTAATGGCGATATTACTAAAACTAAAGAAGGTATCGAAAATTATAAATATTTATTAGAAATATTAGATGCTTATTTAGATAATATGGTAATTTATGATAATGAGGGAAATAAGATAGAGAGTGTGGAAAAAGTTTTGGAAGCCCCAACTCTTGTAGCTTTTAAAGATGGCAAAATA
>CANQLN010000017.1 GCA_947624695.1 uncultured Bacilli bacterium | reverse complement strand
TGTTGCTTCCTTTATCATTCAAAATGGTACTTTAAGAATAGGTGATCCGATTGTTGTCGGAGAATACTTTGGTAAAGTAAGAACAATGAAAAATGATTTAGGTGAATCAATCGTCGAAGCTGGTCCATCAATGCCAGTCGAAGTTACGGGTATTTCAGATAATCCTTCTGCTGGTGATAAATTTATGGCTTTTGAAACGGAAAGTAAAGCTAAAGAAATTGCGAATAAAAGAAAAAATCTTAATGCTTCGAAATATAAACAAGACGTCGTTTCTTTAGATGACTTATTTAAGAAAATTGAAGGTGGCGAAAAAGAGGTTAACATTATTCTAAAAGCAGATGTTAGAGGTAGTGAAGAAGCCGTTCGGAATGCCCTAGAAAAAATTAAAGTGGGTGATGTTGTCATTAAAATTATTCGGAGTGGTATTGGAACTATTACGGAGTCTGATGTCATTTTAGCTAACGCTTCAAATGCCATTATTATTGGCTTTAATGTTGTTCCAAGTAATATTACGAAAGAGATTGCCAAAGAATACAATGTTGATATTCGTCTTTATACTATTATTTATAAATTAGTGGAAGAAATGGAACAAGCCCTAACAGGGATGCTTGATCCAGAATTTGAAGAAAAAATTATCGGCACAGTAGAAATTAGAAAAATATTCAAATACTCCAAAATTGGTAATATTGCCGGATGTTATGTAACAGATGGCCTAATTAAGAGTAATTCTAGTGTCCGGGTAATTAGAGATGGCATAGTAATTTGTGAAGATAAAGTAGCTACTTTACAAAGAGGAAAAGAATCTGTTAAAGAAATTAAAAAAGGCTTTGAATGTGGTTTAACTTTAGAAATGTATAATGATATTAAAGAAGGCGATACTTTAGAGGCCTTTGAATTAGTTGAGGTTTCTCATGGCTAATCATAAAATTGAAAGAATTAGTAGTGATATTTTAAAATATTTAAGTAATATTATTATGCTAGAATCTCGTGATGAACTATTAAAAACGATTACTTTAACCGCGGTGGAAACGAGTAAAGATTTAAGTTATGCTAAGGTTTATTTTACTAGTATTAGTGATTTACCTCACGAAACTTTAGAGAGAGAAGTAAATGAAGCATCTTCATTCTTAAGAGGAGAATTAGCTAAAGTTTTAGAAGTAAGAAATATTCCGGAACTCCATTTTATTTATGATACCTCTATCGAATATGCTTCTAATATTGAAAAAATTATTCAAAAAATTCATCAAGATTAGAGGACTATTATGCAGTTAGAAAATATTCACTTAGAACTGATTCGTAATCCTAAAATAAGCTGGTTTAAAGAAAAATTAATTTTAAATGTTTATCATGAATTATTTACTAAAATGTATGGTAATGATTATTATGACTCTTACCTTAAAACAATTCGGAGTAAATATTATAAAAAACCGCCAAAAAAAGTTTTAGATATAGCTCCTAATTCGCAAAAATTATTCGCCGTTTTAGATAGTATCAAAAATGATGATGATATTATGCTGATAAAAATTTATGACCGCCGAAAAATAATTGGTTTTGGAAGGTTAGAGACCAAAGATAAAGTGTTATGGTTAAAAGAACTAGCTTTAATAAACTCTTATCAAGATAAGCAAAAAGAAATTTGGGAAAAACTTTTAAAGACTTTAATTCGTCTTGGCAAAATGGAAGAATCTTATAAACTATATGTAGAAATTCCTTTAAAAGAAGTTGAGCTACTTTTACTTTTAGATAGTCTTGGTTTTAAGGAAGACCCTAAAGATATGAAAGTTGACGAAATAGTTTATACTTCCATTTGGAATAAAAAGATTGCGAGTAAATAATGGATAGTTATATAATTTTAGTTAATAAAGGATCTGGCCCTACTAGTAGAAAAGTCATTAATGATTTAGAAAAAATATTAAAAATTAAGAAAATTGGCCATACGGGAACTTTAGATCCGATGGCAACAGGAATATTGGTTTGTCTTACTAATAAATATACTAAATTAGTTAATGTTCTTTCTGCTTTTGAAAAAGAATATATTGCGGAAATAAAATTAGGAATTAAAACAGATACTCTAGATATTACAGGAAATATTGTGAAAACCAAAGATATTCCTCATCTTAGTGAAAAAAAGATCAAAGAAGTTTTAGAAAACTTAGAAGGCGAATACCTAGAAGATATTCCTTTATATTCCGCTAAAAAAGTAGAGGGCAAAAGATTATATGAATATGCCCGTAAAGGTGAAGAAGTAAAATTACCCCAAAATAAAGTTTTTATAAAAGAATTAGAATTATTAGATTATCATGATGATTTAATAAAGATTCGGGCAAGGGTAAGTAAAGGGACTTATATTCGCAGTCTAATCCAAACAATATGTGATAATCTTGCTACTGTGGGCACTATGGCCTCTTTAAATAGAACTAAACAAGGTAAGTTTTCCCTTGAAGAATCTTCTACTTTAGAAGAAATTTCGAAAGGTAATTTTAAAGCCTTAAAGATCGAAGATGTTTTAGATGTTCAAGTAATTAATATTAAAGAAGAAGATAATATTTATAAAAAAGTTATTAATGGAAATAAATTAATTGCTAATTATGAAGGTTATGTTTTATATAAAAAAGATAATCAAGAATTAGCCCTTTATAATTTTAATCATAAAGAGGGAAGATTAGTAATTAAAATTAGGTAAATTAAGGAGTTTAAAGACTCCTTTTTAATGGTTAATTTTCCTTAAAAATATGCAAAAAACAGTTTACTTTTTAGGTTACTTATAATATAATTAATAATGAAGTTTTTACTTAGATAAAAAAGTTTCCGATTTTTATCTCAGTTTAAACCAATTTGAAAGAAAGGAAGAAAAGAAAATGGCCTTAAAAAAAGAAGAAAAAGCCAAAATTATTAAAGAATTTGCTAAGAATGCAAAAGACTGTGGTTCGGCTGAAGTTCAAGTTGCAATATTAACTCATGAAATTAATAATTTAACAGAACATATGCAAGAACACAAACATGATTATCATTCAAAAAGAGGCTTACTAATGAAAGTAGGTAGAAGAAAGAAATTACTTAACTACTTAAAAGAAAATGATGTTGTAAGTTATCGAGAAGTAATCAAAAAATTAAACTTAAGAAAATAAGGAAAAAGGCACTGTCAATTTTTAGTGTCTTTTTATTTTTAGAAAAGAGGTAGAAATGAAAAAAGTATTTGAATTAGATTTTTATGGAAGAAAAATTGTTGTAGAGCATGGTGAACTGGCAAGAAGAGCCCATGGTAGTGTTTTAATTAGAGTAGGAGATACTGTGGTTTTAAGTACGGCCGTTGTTTCTAGTAATGTTAATGTTTTATCTGATTTCTTTCCATTAATGGTTTTGTATAATGAGAAATTATATTCAGTTGGTAAAATACCAGGGGGCTTTATTAAAAGGGAAGGAAGACCCACTGATAATGCTACTTTAGCAGCGAGAATGATTGATAGACCAATGCGCCCTTTATTCCCTGATGATTTTCGAAATGAAGTTCAAATCGTTAATACTGTTTTAAGTGTTGACCAAGATAATATTCCCGAACTGGCAGCTTTATTAGGTTCATCATTAGCTACTTGTATCAGTAAAATACCTTTTAATGGTCCCGTTGCGGCGGTTAAAGTTGGTCGGGTTGATGGCAAATTTGTGATTAATCCAACTGTAGAGGAAGCCGAGAAAAGCGATATTGACTTAACTGTTGCGGGTACTATTGATGCTATTAATATGGTTGAAGCTGGAGCTAAAGAAGTATCTGAAAAAGATATGTTAGAAGCTTTAATGTTTGGTCATGAAGCTGTTAAAAAATTAGCTGCTTTTGAAATGGAAATCATCAAAGAAATCGGGGAAGAAAAAATGGATTACCCTAAACTAGAAATAAGTGATGATTTAAAAGAAGAAATTACGAGTAAAGTGGAAGATAAATTAAATGAGGCTCTTCATATTAAAGAACAAAAAGAAATGTATGATGCGATTGACGCTATTAAAGAAGAATTAACTACGGAATACACGAATAATAATAAAGAATTAAAAGATGATGAATTAAGAGAACTTTTAACTAAAGTAAGTTTAGTTTTTGAAGATGTTCGTTATAAAGTATTTAGAAGAATTATTGTTAAAGAAAAACTAAGAGCGGCGGGCAGAAAATTAGATGAAATTAGACCTTTAAGTGCCAGTATTGATTTACTTCCAAGAACACATGGTTCGGCTTTATTTACAAGAGGAGAAACTCAAAGTTTATCAATTACTACTTTAGGAGCTTTAGGAGAAAGCCAAATGCTTGATGGTCTTTCTTTAGAAGAAGAAAAAAGATTTATGCTTCATTATAACTTCCCACAATTTAGTGTTGGGGAAACAGGAAGATATGGAAGTCCTGGGCGAAGAGAAATCGGTCATGGGGCTTTAGGAGAAAGAGCTTTACTACAAGTTATTCCATCTGAAGAAGAATTCCCTTATACTATTAGAGTAGTTAGTGAAATTTTAGGTAGTAATGGTTCATCTAGCCAAGCTAGTATTTGTGCCGGTTGCTTAAGTTTAATGGCGGCTGGAGTGCCAATTAAAGCTCCCGTTGCCGGTATTGCGATGGGCCTTATCACTAATGAAAAGAAATATGTTATTTTAACCGATATCGAAGGAATGGAAGACCATCTTGGCGATATGGACTTTAAGGTAGCCGGAACCAGAAAAGGTATCTGTGCTTTACAAATGGATATTAAGATTGATGGGGTTAATAAAAATATTTTAAAAGAAGCCTTAGACCAAGCGAAAAAAGCTCGTTTAGAAATCTTAGACTTGTATGAGAAAGTTATTAAAGAGCCAAGAAAAGAATTATCTGAATATGCGCCAAAGATTGAAACATTTACGATTGATCCAGAAAAGATTAAAGATGTTATTGGTCGCGGTGGCGAAATGATTACCAAAATCATTTTAGAAGCTAGTCATGTTAAAACGGTTAATGATAAAAATGCCGTTAAAGTTGATTTAGAAGATGATGGAAGAGTTATCATTTATCATACTGATAAAGAAATTATTAAGAAAACTCGCGAAATGATTGAAGATGTGGTAAAAGAAGTTGAAACAGGTAAAATTTATAATGGTAAAGTTGTGAAAGTTGAAGACTTTGGTTGCTTTGTCGAATTATGGCCTGGTTGTGAAGGCATGGTTCATGTTTCGCAACTTGATTATAAGAGAGTTAATAAGCCAAGTGATGTTGTTAAAGTGGGCGATGAAATCATCGTTAAGTCTCTAGGTTATGATAACCGTGGCCGCCTAAATTTATCTCGGAAAGATGCTTTACCAAAACCAGAAAGAGAAGATAAAAAAGAAAGTAAAGAAAAGAAGTAGAAATACTTTTTTTCTTTAGGAATAGTTATGAGAAAAGAAAAATTAAATATTGTTTATGAAGATAACTCCTTAATTGTAGTAAATAAACCTAGTGGTATGTTAACTATTAGTAATGAAAAAGTTAAAGATAATACTTTATATCATCAAGTATCTCTTTATTTAAAAAAGCAAAATAAGGACAATAAAGTTTTTATTGTCCATCGTTTAGATAAAGATACTTCAGGTTTAATTATTTTTGCTAAAAGTATTAAGGTTAAAGAAAAACTCCAAGAAGATTGGGAAAATGTTAAAAGAGGGTATATAGCGATTGTTTCAGGTCAAGTTGCCAAAGAAAAAGATACTTTAACTAGTTATTTAATGACTACAAAAACGCATTATGTTTATAGTACTAAAAATAAAAAAGGAAAATTAGCCATAACAGAATATGAAAGATTAAATTATAATAGTTTATATAGTGCTTTAAAAATAAATATTAAAACAGGGAGAAGAAATCAAATTAGAGTGCAATTAAAAGATATTAAGCATCCGATTGTGGGTGATAAAACTTATAATGAAGAGAAAGATAAACATATTAAAAGATTATGCTTACATGCTAATTATTTGGAATTTAAGCATCCTCTAACGCATGAAGTATTAAAGTTATCTATTGAGGACCCACAAGAATTTAAAAAATTAGTTAATTATTAAAAAGAGAAGGAGCAATCCTTCTTTTAATATTCGGCAATATATAAATCATAGTATTCATCATAAGTAAGGCCAGAATCATGAACTTTAGTAGCCAAATCAACCCCTAGATAACGAATATGCCATGGTTCTTCCATATAACCGGTAATAGGGACAAATTCTTCTAAATATCTTAAGATAAAACCATATTTATAACAGTTATTTTTAACCCATTCAAAGTCTTTATCATCAAGTCTTTGGCCAATAACATTGGGGTCATTTAAGTCTACAGCAAGTCCTAATTGATGTTCACTGGTTCCCGGACGAGCAGAGTAGGTATCAGCCTTTTCTCTTCCATCTTCCGCTACATAATTAGTATATAAAGTATTTTGGAAAGAATAAGAACGATAAGCTGTGGTACTTTCTAAAGTAATACCATCTTTTTGGGCTGCTTCAATAAACTTTTGATAAGCTTCGGCCGCTACTTTAACCATTTTCGCTCCATTCTTACTATCAAATAAAGTAACTAAATTTTTGGGAACAAAATCTTTATCGACATAATGGAATTTATTTATCAAAGTGGTTATTTCATCTGGGTTTTCAATTCTAATTGGATCCGTATAGAATTCTTTATCTAAATTAAGATTAACATAAGTTACCACTTTATCAATACTTTTATCTTTGTTTTTGGCTTGGTAATCTTCATATCTTTTTAAATTTTCAATATTAAAGTTTTTAATTTCTAAATATTTAGTAAAATCACTTTGTTTATTTAAATTTAATAATTTATCTTGATTGTTACTACTTAATTTAAAAATATTATTTATTTCTTCCGCTTGATAACCAATTTCTAAATATTTATTAATTTTGGTAGTAAAATTTTGATCATCAACATAATCTATTTTTAAATATTCTTCTAAGTAAGCCTCTTGATATTGGTTATTCTTAAGAACTTCATCTAAAGTTTTCGAATAATCATCTTTGTAAATTTTATTTAAATTATTTTCTTCAATAACCTTTATAGCTTCCTCACTATAATATTTTTGAGAATTATTACTATTAAAAATAAGTTTAATTAAGAATAAAATTAAAAAGATAAAAATAAGTAATCCAACGATTAAAATAGTAAATCTAATAATTCTTTTTTTCGTTCTTCTTTTCATACTACCACCATAATTATTATATCACTTAATTCTTTTTGGCATCTAAAAATAAATAAAATTTGACATAGAAAAAGCTACTACTTAACAGCAGCAGCTTTTACTTGTCTTGTTTCTCCAGTTCTTTCCCAACCATCTAGGAATTCAAGTGGACTCCAGGTATATTTATATTTTGTGACATTCTTAGTTGAAACAGTTGGATTAACTTTAGTTGTATTTCCTTTAGTACATTTAGAATCCGTACCTAAACCAATTTTAGTATAACCAGCAGGGCAAGTATATTCACTTGTTTTAATACCATTTTGAACATCTTTTCCTGTTGATACACATTTACCATTTTGATCTTTAAATCCATCTGGACATTCCTTAGTAACATTTTTAGTTGGAGCTATTTCTTCTGGATAACATTTATGGTCACTTTCATTTAATTTATAACCATTTTCACAACTATATTCTGGAGTTTTAGTAGTTGTTAATTGAACTTTATTTTCAATATCACATTTAGATCCATTTACTTTACCAGTTGAACATGTATAAGTTGGTTCAACAGTTCTAGCTGGAGTAGCAGCTTTGTAACATTTAAGGTTAGCGCCACTACCACTTTGAGAAGTAGTACCAGCAGGACAATTATATGAGTATGAGGTAATAATACCATTTTTATATGAGTAAGATGCACCACAATAATATGAATAAACTGTTTTGGTACAATTAGAACCACATGTTTGTTTTACGCTACCACTATATGTACATCCATTATAAGTATAATTATGAGGAGTATTGTAGTAAACGTAATAGGCACTATTCTTTTTATAACATTTTAGGTTTGACCCACTACCACTATATGGACTATATCCACTTGGACATCCATAATTAGCTTTTGATACTTTAGTAAGTTCTCTAGAAGTACCGGAAACAATACATTGACCATTAACTAGACTGCCTTGACTACATTTAGCGGTCGCATTAACTTGTTTTGTTTCAGTTTTATAACATTTTAAGTTGGCTCCGCTACCTTCTTGTGAAGTAGTACCTTCTGGACAACTATAATTATATGTTATTTTAGAATTAACGGCGTCTTTAGATTTAACACATTTAGTATTTTCATCTTCCCCAATTTTAGTATAACCATCTTTACAACTATATTCAACAACTTCAACAGGATCAGTTGTGGTACTTGTATCTTTAGTACATGTAACTTTATCTCCATTAACACTCTTTTCGTAACCAGCAGGGCAGTTATAAGTTACCACTTTAGTTGATGCTACGGTACTTTCATCACCTTTTAAACAAATAGTATTCTTACCGCTTCCGCTTTTTGTATAACCAGCAGGACAAGCATAAACGTTTTCTAAAGCGGTATATCCTTGTCTATAACGATATTCTGTAGTTAAATCTTCTGGTTCTACAACTGTTACTTTACAATTACCACTAACACATAGTTGGTTACAGCCTAACTCTTCAGTTGTTTTAGCAACTTCGGTTCCACAAACTAGAGTAGTAGTCATATGATATTTACCATTCGTATTTGATACGGTAACATAACTAGCTTCGGTATCACAAGTATGGCCATTGTAACCAAATGATAAAATTAAGTTTTTATCAATTAATTCTTGTAATGTATATTTTAGAGTCATTCCATTTTCTGGTAATTCACTAATTAAGAAATATTCTTTAGCAGTATCATGGAAATATCTAAAGTTTTCAATATAATCTTTAGAATAATAATCATTATTATTTAAGATATTATTGATATTACCATTATTATTTCCATTATCATAATTAACATTGGCATTATTAGAATTGTTGTTTCTAGCAAATAACCAAATAATTAAGAAAATGATTAAAGCGACAATAACAATTAAGATTCCTTTTTTTAGAACGTTACCCCAATCAATACTTCTTTTAGGTTCTTCGACGTACATTATTATTCACCGCTTTCTCTAGATAAAGTCATTTCTTCGCCACATGTTTGATTATACACAATGTCTCTAGCGCTGGAAGCTGTTTGGAATAACTCATCCCAAATTTGAAATTCTGGATCATTACCATCACCTAGTGGAACAAATGTAAACCATAATGGACCAACTATATCATCCCAAGCAATGACAAAGTCATTAGCATCTTTAATTTTAGCTCTTTCATTAAATACTGGATCAACAGTTAAAACATTTTCTTCTAAACTTCCTTCAATTGTTTCTAAATGATTTAATGGATTATCCATATTATTTAATGATTTAACCCATAAATTTAAATACATATAAGCTTTATTACTTAAATCTATATTGTATGGATCAGTTATACAAGCTTTAATAATATCTACAAAGCCTTCTAAGAATTCATCTAAATCACTACCAGGCGCAGCAATTTCTCTTAAAGCTTCAATTCTATTTAAATCTTCATTAGTAATACTACTAACACCAGTAATTTTTGTATCAAGAACATGAGTTGCAATTTCATTCATAACATCATTTAAAGCAAGAGATACTTCATCGTTTTTATGAGTCATAATATCTTTATTAGCAATGCCAGCTACAAAACGAGTATAATCGTTTATATTGGCACCATTAAATAAGTTATAGTTTTGTAATAAATGTGCTCTGTTAACAAAATCTACGGCTTCTAGAGTAGTTAAATTTTGAGTAGCTCTAGCATTTTCGTAATCATCAATATAATTATAGTTAAATTCTGAACATTTAGCATAATTTTCAACTCTGGCATCATATGGGAGTTGCTCTAATAAAGCAATTTGTTCTTCTGAAAAGTTAGTAGCCATAAATGGAACAACTGCTTCAGAATAACCTATTTCTTGTAAAGTACTTACAATGGTTGGATTACTATTTTGCATAGCGATAATAACTTCTGGAACTTCGGTAGCCATTGGCTCTGGAGCTGCTTCTAAGTTAGGATCAACATATTCTGTAGTTATATTGTTTCCATTAGTTACTTTCTTAGAAGAACGTCCTATAAAGTAAGCACCTACTACAGTAGTAACGCCGATAACTCCGGCTAATGTCCAGCATACTGCTTTGGCAATAGCACTATTATTTTTTCTTTTCTTTGGTTCTTCTTCAAAAGATATGGGTTCAGGTATTGGTTGTTCCGGTTTTCTAACAGCAATTTGACGATATAAATCAATTTCTTCTCTGGCAATAGAACCTTTACCTATATTATAACTTCCATCTTCATTAAAACTAAATCTATTATCTTCCATAGTTTTGTTTTCTCCTTCTATTTTTACTTCTTCATCTTTCTTTTCCGTAACCTCTTCAACTTTTTCTTCTTTTTTATCAGCTACTTCATCTTGATTATCTTCAATTTTTTCTTCTGTATTATTATTAAGTTCCATTTTTTGAACTAATTCTTGATAATTATAATCTTCTAATTTATCAAGAAGTGGATTAACATAACTTAATATTTGGACTTTTTCATAATCATTTAAATTTTTTTGACTTAATCTATTTAATTTACTCCATAAAGTATTTGTATCAATAATTGAAGCTCTATAATCTGTTAAAATACAAAGATCAGCTTTCGCTTTAACATATTCTTCTTCAGCTTCTTGATTATATTTTTCTTTATTTTCATCTAAGTAATCTTGTAAATATTCAATTCTAGCTATTACATCAGAAGTTCTTTTTTTCCGCTTTCTTAAAGTATCTAAACTTAAAATAGCTTTCATAAGTTCGTCTTCATATTCAGTTATTTTTGTAAGACCATTACTATATTCAGTCGTTTGATCTTTTAAATTACTAATTAAATCATCAAGATCAACAACACTTTCTATAGAACTATCAATTTCTTTACAACTATCTAAAATAGTCTCATTATGTTCTGTAAAAAGACTAACAATAGAATCAATAATTCTTGTTTTTTCTTTCTTTGAAGTTTTAACTAATTCTAATCTATGTAAGTCATCTCGCATTTGATCCATGGCTGTTATTTTTTCCAAATATTCGTTATATTCGGCTTTCTTTTTGGCAATTTCCTCATTTAAACTAACTAATTCTGGGTTTTTACTGCCTTTTTTCTTTTTTAATAAACTTTCTTTTTGACTTTCTAAATTTGCTATAGTATCTTTAATATTTTCAAGAAAATTATCTAATTTTTCTCTTAATTCACCTTTCATATCAAATCCCCCTTTGTGAATATGCCGTATATAATACTATAATGTAAGGTAAATGTCAAGTAAAAAGTGATAAGAGAACCCCTTATCACTTAAATTTGAGATTAATTAGTCTATTTTTCCAAGCAGCCAATCAACAGATACATTAAATTTTTTGGCAAATTCATAAATAAAATTTGTTGAAATTAAATATCTTCCTTTTTCATATTCACACCAAACTGATGGGGAAGTGTTAAGGAATTTTGCTAATTTGCTCTGGGTATAATTGTTCATTTTTCGAATTACTCTAAGCCGATATTTAATTTTATCATAATCGATATCAGGCTTAATATTTTTATAAGTTTCGGCATCCGTAAGACCTAAAGTATAATCTAGAGATACATTAAAGTAATTAGCGAAATCATTAAGCCGTTTTAAAGGCATAATATTATAAGTGTTTTCTAAAACTGCATATGTACTTCTTTTAATTCCTAAGGCCTCAGCTACTTCTCTTTGTTTTTTGTCATTAGACTCTCGAATCTCTTTCATTCTATTTAACATCTATGGCCACCAAGAACATTTTATTTTATTTAAAGGCCAATTTTATAAAAGGTTGCAAATACCGAAAAAAATATTTTTCGCACTTATTTATTTTACATACTAGATGTTTTATTATTTTTATAGAGTAGTTTAATAATTTGGCTTAAATAATCAAAAATGTTTAAAGAGTTAAACTAGAATAAATTAAAGATTATATTATTACTTTGTCGCATTCAAAAAGATAATTTTAGTAAATAAAATTATTAATATTTAGGTCATTTTCACTATAATCATATCAATAATGCTACTTTTAATCAACTCGACTCACTACACATTTGAGAAAATGTGGATGAGTGCTTTATGGAGGATGGTTTAGCGTGAACAAGAATAAGTTCATTAAAAATTTAAATTATCGAAAAATTGCTTTAGTTATTATTCTTCTAGGCGTAATTTCCTTGGTTATTTGGGGCTGGGGAAGTACCCATGCTTTTTATAATAGCAATTCTGAAATAAAGATATTTTCGGCCACTATTGGCAATTTTGCCAGTGGAGGAGATACTTCTCCATTAGAAAAGAATACCGATATTAATGTATTATATTATGTTCAAGATATAATAGATTCTAAAAAATATGCGGTTTCAGAACATGCACCTTTAGAAATCAAAAATTATAAATTAGATGAAGAAAAAAGTAATTGTATTCCAAAGACAAGTACTAGTAGTGGAGATAAAGTAACTTATAAAGAAGATTATTCAATAGATGAAGCAACTGGAGCTGTAAAAATAACTATAACGGAAGATAAACCACATCAAGTAGTATGTCGAATATATTATAGTTTTGATTTGGAAGAATACGCTAAACTAAATGGTGATATTAAAGTTATATCTTTAGTAGAAGCAACCGAAGGGACATTGGTGGCAACTCATGGAAATAAAGCCTATACTTTACAAGATGTACCAGCATCAGGTTATGATTTAACATATTATGAATGTACAAACAGTAGTGCTCAAACAAAACCAACATTAACATATGAAAATGGTAAGTTAAAAGCAGTATATGAAGAACCAGATTTATGTTATGCCTATTTCGATAGAAAATAATTAGGAGGTAAGAAATGAAAAAGAAAGTGTTTACAAGTTTAATAGTATTTTTATTGATAATCGAAGGAGCATTCTTATATTTAACATATAGGTCATTTTCTAATAGAGAAAATGGAATAACTAAAGTAAGTTATAATAATGATGAAATATTGAAATCTAATAATATATTAGCTTTTTATGTAGATGATGGAACCGGAAAATTTCAAGAACAAACCGATAGGACAAAATGGCCAGATAAAAATACTCATTCATTTATGAAAGCTGATTGTTATGATGATAAAGACATAAAGATACCAACATCGGAAGTATTAAGTTTTGATAATGTTACATTTACAAGTACAATAACAACAAATAAAACAGTATATTGTTCCTTATATTTTGCTAGTACAGAAGATGCAGTAGGATTAATAACGAAAAAAGATAGTAAAAATCAACTAGAAACAGTAGAACATATGGAAACAAGAACAGGAGATACTCTTCGCCGTTTTCAAGGACAAGTAACAAATAATGGAGATGGAACAATAAATAATGATGTAAATAATTATATATGTTTTGGAACAAATGATGAAGGAACATGTACAAAAGATACAGACAAATATTTATATAGAATAATAGGAATAGATACAACAAATGATGAGATAAAAATAATGAAAAGAGAAGCACTAAATACAAGTCAGACATGGACATCAGGAAGTCAAAACTGGGGAAGTAGTAGTCTTCAAACAAGCCTAAATGGAACATTATTCTTAAAAGCACATGGTACATATGAATATATGCAAGAAGGAGAAACAGAAACATATTGGACAAAACTAATATCATCACATAACTGGGGATATGGAGATGTACCAAATAGTAGTACAGGATTTGATGCATCAACAACAAGTACCCA
>CANQLN010000016.1 GCA_947624695.1 uncultured Bacilli bacterium | reverse complement strand
AAAGCATAACCTTTAATAGTTATACTTCTTACATACCCTCTTTTTTTATTATTGTCTAAATTTTGGGGTACAGTTCAGTAGAAAAATCTTTTTTTATTTACTCATTAATATTATGATAATTACTAAATTCACAACCACAATAGTCTTGGCGATATAAATTATATTCTATAGATAGTAGAATACTTTTTTTATAGCCATCTTTTTTCTTAAAATCACTATATAACCATTTAATATTATATTTACTTTCTAACTCTTCGCCTAGTTTATTTAAAACTTGAGCATTTTTATAAGGACTAACTGTAAGAGTGGTTCCAAAATATTCATAACCCTTCTCTTTGGCTAAAGTGGCAGTCTTTTCTAATCTTAAATGATAGCAAAGATGACATCTTTCGCCCCCTTCTAAGTCTTTTTCATGTCCTTTAATTTTTGCTCTATAATCTTCATTATGATAATCAATATCTAAAAAATTTAAATTAGGTAAGTTTAATTCTTTAATTAATCTTATTTGTTCATTTTTTCTTTTTAGATATTCTTCGTATGGTTCAATATTCGGATTATAATATAAAATAGTTATGTCAAAATAATCTTTTAAATAAGTAATAACATAACTAGAACAAGGGCCACAACAACTATGAAGCAGTAACTTGGGTTTATGGTCTAAGTTTTTAATTAGTTCTTCTAAAAGATGATCATAATTCTTTTTTTCATTCATTATTACCACTTCCATCTGGAGGAATTACCACTTCTTCTTCACAATTATTAAAATGATTATTATCACTATTACTATCTAAGTAAAGGCATCCCTTTACTTCACCCCCATTTTTATTCGTAATAACTTCATATATTTCTAAATAATTATTAAATTTTTCAATATTAATCGTATTTATATACACTGTATTTCCATCATTCATCCGAAATAAAAACCTTTTATCATCAATAATCTTTTCATTTATTTTAGAGGGACTATATTGAATTTCACTTACTAAAGATAAAACATTTTTATCAATCGTACTAATTTTATTAATAAATTCTTGATAGACATCTTCAGGAACAACATTAATTAAAACCGGAAGCCCTAGAAAGTCATCATTATAATCAACTTCTTTATTATTAGTAAGAATAACTTTTTGGGTATTTAAATTATAAAAAAGCGGTGTATCTTCTACTATTTCGATTGTAATCTTTCCCAAATAATTTTTATGAATTTTAACACTATTAACTAAATCTAAAGCCATTAATTTCTTTTTAATTTTACTTCGGGACATACTTAAAACTGACTTACCATTTAAATCTAAATAAGTTATTAAATAATTATCTTTTAAATAATTATTGCCTTTAATATTTATTTCTTTTACTGGTGTTGTCCATAAATAATAGCCAAATAAGGAAACAAGAAACCCTAAAAAGATAATCAATATAAGACCACTAAATTTTAATTTTTTCTTCTTCTTGTTTTTTTTCATAATTTATTCCCATTCTATAATTTGTTGTTCTAATTCTAATTCTATATTATCTTTCTCTTTAATTTTTTCTTTAATTATTTTAATTAATTCTTTAATATCTTTGCTAGTAGCGCATCCTTTATTAACAATGAAATTAGCATGTTTTTCTGAAACGTAAGCATCTCCTACATGGCATCCTTTAAGATGCGCTTCATCAATTAATTTACCGGCACTAAAGTTTTCGGGATTTTTAAAAACACTTCCCGCATTTTTATATTCATAAGGTTGAGTAGCCATTCTCTTTTCCCGAGTTTTTTTAACTTCTTCTTCCATTAGTTCTTTATCTCCATCATCCAAAACAAAAGTTGCAGAGACAATAATATCTTTAGTTCCTTTGAAACTAGAATGCCGATGGGAAATCCTAATATCTTCTTTGGGCACTGTAACTAATTCATGATTTCTAATAACCTCTACTTCTTTTACTTTATCATAAATTGTTATATCTTTATAAAATGAGGCATTACCATATAAAGCCCCGCCAATAGTTCCCGGAATACTTCCTAATGTTTCTAAACCTTGTAAATTCCTCTTTATTGCCGCACTTACTACTTTACTTAATATGGCTCCAGCTTCCACTTTTAAAGTATGGTCATGAAATTCCATTTTATTTAAATTAGCCAGTGAGATAATAACTCCGGAAAAAGGATTATCTGGCAAAATGACATTAGATCCTTTGCCTAAAAGATAATAAGGTATTTTATTATCATCAAGATAAAGAAGTAATTCTTTTAAAGATTCTAAATCATAAGGCTTAACTAAATATTTAGTTTGCGTTTTAATGCCATACGTATTATAAGTTTCTAAAGAAGCATTTTCTTCTAATCCCCCATATTTATTTAGCATCTTTAATTTCCCCCTTTACAATATCATAAATCGCTTTACTACTAGATATTTGCTTATAGTTATTTAAATTATTTTTGATCTTTTGATATTCGTCACTATCACTAAGTAAACTACCTACTTTTTCCGATAATTTACGGCTATCTAAATCTTTTTCTTCAATGAGGAAAGCTAAGTTTTCTTTTTCTAAAGAAGCTGCATTATAATATTGATGGTTATTGGCAACATTGGGAGAAGGAATTAAAATGGAAGGAACTTTAGAAGCTAGAATTTCGGCGATAATCCCCGCCCCTGAACGACTGATGATTAAATCACAAGATTTTAAAAAGGCCGATAAATTATCTAAATAAGGAATAACTTTAACATTAGAGGGAAATTTTTTGTTTTGATATTCAGAATAACCGGCTTCTCCGGTAATAAATAAAACTTCGTAATTTTGATCTTTAGTTAAATTTAAAAATTCTTCTAATTTTTCATTTAAGCCTTTACTACCTAAAGAACCGGAAACTACTAAAACTAATTTTTTACTCACGGTTAAACGTAAAGATGTCTTACTAACCCCTTTTAAACTATTCACATTATCACTACAAGGGTTACCCGTAAAATAACATTTAGCCCCGCTAAAATATTTTTCACTATCTTTAAATGAAGTGAAAACGCCATCTACTCCACGGCTTAAAAATTTATTAGTTTTTCCGGGAATACTATTTTGTTCATGAATAAAAGTTTTTATCTTAAGTTTTTTCGCGGCCATTATAACTGGTAAAGTTACATAACCACCAACGCCAATAACCACATCTGGTTTAAAGTCTTTCATAATCTCTATACATTTATAATAAGCCTTAATAACATAGGCACAATTTTTTAGATCTTTTATTATATTTTTACTAAAGCCATATATTTTAATCGGAACAAAAGAAATATTATGTTCAGGAACTATTTTATTTTCCATCCGATTATGAGTCCCAATATATAAGACTTCGGTACTTATATCAAGTTCTTGAAATTTTTGAATAATGGCCAAAGCTGGATAAATATGACCCCCAGTCCCGCCAGCCGAAATAATAAGACGCATACAATCACCTACTTAAATTATACACTAAAACCATTAAAAAAAGTAGATTTTTAAGTCTCCCATTTACTTATTGACATTAAAGTGCTATAATACTTAAGCCTTTAAAGGGGGATTATTGATGCAAAATTTACCACTTAAATTTTTAAATGGGATGCCAATTAAAATTCGACGGGAAAGATTTTTAGAAGCTAGAGATAATTTAGAAAAATTTATTAGTGATGAACCAGAATTAGGCACTAAGGAATTTGCCACTAAAGTTATGCGCAGTTATGAAGTTAAAACAAACAATCAAGTGGAAGGTTATTCTGATGATGTCGAAGAAATTGAAGAAATTATTCAAGATGAAGAACATAAACAAGATAGTTTTCAAAAAAGAAGAATTGTTAACTTACATAATGGTTATGATTATATTTTAGAAGAGCCTCCCATTAATAAAGATACTTTAAAAGAATTATATGCCATTTTATCTAAAGGTCTTCTTAATGAAAAAGATCTAAAACATATGGGAGAATTTTATCGAAATGGTCCGGTTTATATTTTTTATAGTAGTGATATAACTGTTTCTCCTGACCAAGGAATTCCAGAAGAATTAATCGATTCTTTTATGAATGATTATTTTAAATTTTTAAATAATTTAGATTTTAGTGGAAATATTACTGATGAATATATTAAAAGTCAAATATTACATTTTTATTTTGTTTATATTCATCCTTATTTTGATGTTAATGGAAGAACTAGTAGAACAACTTCTATGTGGTATTTACTTTTAAAGAAAGCTTACCCTTATATTATTTTTAACCGGGGTATTACTTTAAATGGGAAAGATTATAATAAAGTAATTTTAGATGTCAAAAAATATAAAGATATCTCTTACTTTATTAGTTATATGCTAAAAACAGTCGCTACCGAATTAGAAAAAGAATATATTTTAAGTTCGATAGCTAAATCTACTCCCCACAATCTTACTATTGAAGATCATCAAACCCTTTTATATTTGCTTTCGATGAATGGACTCTTAAGCGTTAAAGACTTTGCCAGCATTTATAATCATTTACATGATAAAAAGAAAATTCAAGTTATATATGAATCTATGATTGATCCTTTAATTCAAAAAGGTATTTTAGAAGTCGAAAGAACAACGCATAAAAATATGTTTGGTGACTACCCTAATGAAATATTAAGATTCAATCCTCATGTCATGGAATATGACCGCGATAAAATTAAAAGTCTGAAAAGATATCGTTAGTCGACAATATAAAATATTTGGGGATATTTATACTCCGAAGAAGAAGATATTAAACCATAAGAAAATACTTCTAAAGGTTTTAAATCCTGAATTAATTTGGAATTTAAAAAATTATTTAAAATGCAAACAAAGTCTAAATCAGGTAAATTATTATGCGTATTTAAGATATAATTTAAGACTCCAACTTTATAAGTTTTAGAGGGAATATTTAATTTATTAATTATTTTATTCGAAAAACTCATGACATAAATATTTTTAGTGGCATACTTACTCAATAAATTGATAAGTTTCGAAAAACTCGTAATATTTTTAATTTCGATTAAAAATATTTTTGAAGTTCTTATTTTTAAGATGTCTTTTAATCTAGGAATATATTTGGGTAAATCCCTAAATTTCCAATCTTTAATAAGTTTATTATTAATAAGAGGATTATGGCATAAAATAAATTCATGATCTGATGTTTCGCGTACATCAAATTCTACTCCTTCGTACTTAGGATCTAGGAAAGAGGTCGTAATTCCTTCTAAAGTATTTTCTTTAACCCATTTACTTTTAAATCCTCGATGTTTAATTAATTTCAAAAAAAATCACCTAGTAAATTATACTAAGTAATTTAAAATTATTTCCTACCTCTTCTTTTAAATTTAAAGTCATCTAAAGTTAAGGAACGAGCATTCAAACCCCCAAAATATTCAGGTATCCCTATCTTGGTTGGTTCTTTTTCTTCTTTTCCTTCTTTTTCTAAAGTAACAAGTCCCAATAATTTATTAAGTGATTGATCAATTTCTTTGGCTTCAACCCGCATATTTTCATCAGGATGACTAACAAATACTCTTAAAGTTTCTTTTAAATATTTTAAAGCATCTAAATATTTTTTAATCTTTTCAGGAGTATCTAATAAGCTTTTAATTTTGGCATCATAATTAACATCCCGCTCATTTTCTTTATAATTCACCACAACCATAGCTACATAATGCGAAAGACCTAATTCTATTAAAGAGTCATTAGTTAAAATATTATAAGCCATATTAGCCTTAAATTCCGTTTCGGTAAATGTAATTATATCAGCTGAAGTTAAAGTAACATGATATTTTTTAGTCTTTTCATTATTTAATATTTGATAAATAATCCGTAAATGATATTCATCTTTAGCTTCATTAAGTAATTTTAAGCCATAGTAATAATCATTATCTTCTTCCTTACCTTGATTATTTTTATATAAAGTTACGTAATGCTCTCTTACTTGAGGTGAAAGATATTTCTTTTCTTTTAAAACTACTAAATTTAAAACCTCTAATAATTTTTTATCACTACTAACTAAAGATAATTTTTCTAATATTTTATCATCCATGGCCATAATGGCATGAATATTTCCTTGTCTTAATCCCAATTTAGCTAATCTAGATTTCAAGGCTATTTTTTTCTTTTCTTTCATCGTTATTCTCCTATGCCTTAGTATTATAAAGCATTAAGAACTAATTAGCAAGAATTTTATTTGGCCTTTTTTGTTTTTCTATGAAAAAGAAGACTATAAATAAGAATAATTAAAAGAAAAATACTAATGGCTAAAATTTGTACCTTAGGTAAATTAAAAGTATCAATATTTTCACTTTCTAAAGATTTCATATAATTATCGATACCACTTACAGCTTCTGTCTTATTTTTATAAACTAAAAAAGTATAAGTAACGGAATCATTTACATTATATACTTCTAATGTAACTGTATTTTCTTCTTCCGTTAATTCATTATTTTTAACTTCAACATAAGTATCATCCGCTAGTTTATAAGAAAACTCTAAAGAAGAAACTTCATCTGATACAGTTACTGTATAAAAATAAGTATATTCATTAAAATTTAATTCTAAAGTCCCATTTAATATTTCTAAATCATGTATCATAAAAAACCACTAGTAATATTGTGGTTTTATTAAACTTTTTTATACTAACTTTCGGAGTATTTCATTCATAACATAAATATAATCGGGGTTTATTTTTAAATACCCATCTTCATAAAGAAGTTCCTTATTTTTAAGAGAAGGTTTAATATTAAAAACATCTTGAATATTAACACCAAACTTTTCATAAAAATGGCGAATATTAATTCCTTTTAATAACCGAAGACCTAAAATAAGTTCATATTCCATAATATCTTCTTTAGCTAGTAATTCTTTATTAAGACGAATATCTCCTTTTAAATAATTAGATAAACTTCTCGTGTTATCATACCTTACCCCACTAATGTATCCCGATGCCCCACAGCCAAAACCATAATATTCTTCATTATACCAATAGACTAAGTTATGCTTAGATTCATAACCTGGAAGAGCAAAATTCGATACTTCATAATGCTTATAACCATATTTTTTTAAGACATCGCCAATATAAAAATACATTTCTTCATCTAATTCTTCAGGAATACTATAAACTTTTTGATATTTTAGATAGGTATTATCTTCAATCATTAAACTATAAGTACTAATATGCTCTACTTTTAAAGAAAGAAGATATTTTAAATCATTTTTTAAAGTTTTCATTTTTTCATGTGGTAAAGCATAGATTAAATCTAAATTAATATTATCAAAACCTAGACTTCTAGCTAAAGCTATTTTTTCTTTTACTTCATCATAGTTTAGATTCCGATGCATTAATTTTAAATTATCCGGGTCAAATGACTCTATTCCAATACTTAAACGATTAACCCCATATTTTTTTAATAAGAGAAGTAAATCTTCCTTAATATCTTCGATATTACATTCAAAAGTAAATTCCTCTAAATTATCTTTATGGAAAAGATTCGTAAGATTAAGTAAATATTCTACTTCTTTTAAAGATAAAGCACTAGGAGTACCTCCCCCAATATAAATAGTTCTAATCTCTTCCCCCATATAATTCTCTTTTATTTCCATTTCTAATTTTTTTAAATAAACTTGGGCCCATTCGGAATTATATAAAACTTTGCAAAAATCACAATAACTACAGATGTTTTTGCAAAAAGGAATATGAATGTAAATACTAGAGGGCATCATTAATTTCTTCCCTTACTCGGATTATAATATGAAATTATATTTGCAAATTTATCTCTTAGTTCGGGGTTTTCTTCTGTATAATCTGTAACCCTTCTATTGTAATTAGTTCGGTCAATCCTAAACATTTTGGCAATATAACTAGAAGAAACATTATATTTGATTTGATAATTTAATATAACACCAATCTCTTCATTAGTTAAAGGAAGAGAGGCATTTTCATTCTTTTTCATTTTAATTAATTTAACATAATAATCATCTATTTCGTGAATTAAATCTACCATCGCTTCTTTATTTTGTGTCCGAAAAGCATAAGAAAGAGCTTTACAATAATTTAAGGCTTTAGAGATAGCTAGTTCTTGATTAGTTTCATCTTCATTAAAAAGATATTGCAAAGATTTCAAACTCGCGGGATTATACTTTTTTAAATTTTCTAGTAAAACATCAGGACTTAAATGAAAGATAAAGACTAAAGATTCTAATTTAAGACGATAACTTAAAGCTAAATGTCTTAAAAAAGTATATTGTTTAGCTTCTTCTTTATAAAAAGAGGCTAAATTAAGAGCTGGTGTATAATCTTTAACAACCCCATTTACAATTAAATAATCTCGTAACTTTTCAGAAATTGTTTTAATTATTTTGGGGGCACTATCAAGGTATAAAATCCCTAACATTTGGCGATTATTTAAACATTCTAACACTTTAGCAGTTGGAATATTTAAGTGTTCTGCAATTTGGAAAATTGTATAATTTTCCTTAACAAATAGAGTAACTACTCTAATAACTAAACTCCTTTCTATTACACTATTATCAATCATTTTCTTCACTTCCTAAAATACTTAAGAATGCTTCCGCTGGCACTTCAACTCTTCCCACCATCTTCATTCTTTTCTTTCCTTCTTTTTGAGCTTCAAGTAATTTTCTTTTCCGAGAAACATCACCGCCATAACATTTAGCTAAGACATTTTTTCGCATAGCACTAATGTTTTCTCGCGCAATAATTTTAGAACCAATACTGGCTTGAATGGATACTTGAAACATTTGTCTTGGAATAACACTCCTTAACTTTTCACAAGTCCATCTTCCTTTAGCATAAGCAAAATCTTTATGAATAATCATGGATAAGGCATCCACTTTTTCCCCATTAAGTAAAATATCCATTTTAACTAAATCACTTTCTTTATAACCGATTAAATCATAATCAAAGGAAGCATAACCATTCGTGCGACTTTTAAGTTTATCATAAAAATCATAAACAACCTCCGCTAAAGGGAGTTCATAATGAATATTAACCCTTGTCTCATTAATATAATCAATGGCTTTATAAATACCTCTTTTATTTTGACATAATTCCATAATACTTCCGACATAAGAAGAAGGAGCAATAATATTTGTATAGATATATGGCTCCGTAATTTTACTAATTTTCTCGCGAGTGGGCATTTTATTCGGATTATCAATAACTACTTCTTCTCCCGAAGTAAGATATGCAATATAAACAACGGTTGGGGATGTCACTACAATATCTAAATTAAATTCTCGCTCAAGTCTCGTCGTAATTATTTCGGAATGTAAAAGACCTAAGAAACCAGTATGAAAGCCAAAACCTAAAGCTTCACTTGTAACTGGTTCAAATACTAAAGAAGCATCATTTAATTTTAATTTATTTAAAGCATCTTTTAAAGCTTCATATTTATTCGATTCAATCGGGTAAATGCCCGAATAAACCATGGGTTTCATCGGTTTATAACCATCTAAAGGCTTGCTTGCTTCTTTCCCACTTAAAGTTATCGTATCACCAACATGAACACTAGAAATATCTTTAATCGCCGCGACTAGAAAACCAACTTCCCCACTAGATAGTAAGTCTATTAATTCTTCTTTGGGTGTTTTTACTCCGAGTTCGGTTACTTCAAAAGTTTTATTGGTAGCCATCATCTTAATTTTATCCTTGACTCTAATGACACCATCAACAACTTTAATTAAAAGGACAACTCCTTTATAACTATCAAAATAAGAATCATATATTAAAGCTCGGACATTATCTTCTTCATTAATGGTTGGTTCCGGTATTCTTTCGACAATAGCATCTAATAACTCTTTTACTCCGGCACCGGTTTTGCCACTACATAAAATAATTTCTTCTTCCTTAAATCCTAAGACATCCTCTAATTCTTTTTTTACCTTCGGAATATCGGCATTAGGTAAATCTATTTTATTAATAACGGGAATTATTTTTAAATCATTTTCTAAAGCTAAATAAAGATTAGCTAAAGTTTGGGCTTCAATTCCTTGGGCCGCATCCACAACTAAAACCGCTCCTTCACAAGCGGCCAGGCTTCGACTTACTTCATAAGAGAAATCGACATGACCCGGAGTATCTATTAAGTTTAAAATATAATCTTCATTATGATAATTATATTTTAATTTAACTGTATTAAGCTTAATCGTAATTCCTCTTTCTCTTTCAATGTCCATACTATCAAGCATTTGGGCCTTTAACTCTCTTTTAGAGACTGCCCCAGTATATTCTAGGATGCGATCAGCTAAAGTACTTTTACCATGATCAATATGAGCAATTATGGAAAAATTACGAATTTTTTTCTCTTGCATAAATAACACCAAAATAATCATATCATAAAATTCTAAGATAAAAAACCTAAACCGGTCATAAATTAACCATATTTAAGGAAATCATTTTACACTTATTTGACAATTTTAGGAAAATGTGGTATAATTTCCGTAGATAAGAGGGGATTTTATGAGGTATGGTTTAATCACTAGACGTAATGCCATCAACACAAGGGAAATTAAGGGGTATTCACAAATTCCAGGATATAATTGTAATGAAAAAAGTTTATCAGGTATCGATGTTTTTTGTCAAAGGTTTAATAATGAAGAAGAGATGAAAACTTTTCTTTTAGATGCGGGATTAATAAATAGGCAAGAATGGAACAATCGCGTAGTAATTGCCACTTATGAAAAGGGATATTCTTCCCCTCGAAATTTTCTTGAGCCTAGTTTTAAGGCGGAAAAGCCTTTCTTTTCTCTAGATTATCTTCTAGATTATTATCAAAACAATATTCTTGATGGAGATTTTCTCACTAAATTTCGAAGAAGATTTCAAACAAGTAAAGATATTGACCATCGCTTTTTAAGACTTTATTATGAACTTATGACAAGAGGAACGTTAGATGATTATTCCAAAGAATCTTTAGAAAAAGTGATGAAGGAATTTATCAAAAAGTTTATTTACTTCTCTTCTCCTAAATCCAAGGAGCCGAAAATTAATTATATGCGTTTAAGAATACTTGCTAAGTTTGCTTATAAAGATGCCAAAGAAAAAGGCTTAACTTTAGAAAAAGAAACAGTCCAAGAAAAAACTTTAATTGATGATGAGGCCCTTAAATTAGAACTTAAATTCCGCTACAGTGAATTAGAAGATAATCCTACCGAAGAACAAAAAGAAGCTATTTTAAGCCGCATTAACGATATTGAAAGCTATTTTAGAATTTCAAGAAGTATATATGAACACGCTTTACAAAGAAGACGTTATATTAAAAAAGAAAGACCCGAATTATATAATTAAAGAAAGGAATGAGTTAAATGGAAGTTCCAAATTTAAAAATATTAGATGAAAAAAGTAAAACTTTAAGATTAACTAGTAAAGAAGTAACTTTTCCTTTATCCGATGAAGATAAAAAAAGAATTCAAGATATTATTACTTATCTTACTATGAGTCAAATTGAAGAATACTATACTAAATATAATTTAAGACCAGGAATGGGACTTGCTTTTATTCAGTTAGGAATTCCAAAAAATATCTTTGTTATTGTTAATGAAGTTGCCGAAGAACAATTTGAAAATTACGTTATCATTAATCCGAAAATGCTTAGTCATAGTGAAGAATTAGTATATATTGGTGAAGGTGAAGGATGTCTTTCGGTTAACCGGGAAGTTGAAGGAATTGTCCCCAGATATGCAAGAATGCGCATAAGCTATCAAGATGAAAATGGTGAAAAAAAAGAAATAAGAGTAAGAGAAGAAGTATCAGTGGCCTTCCAACATGAAATGGATCATTTAAATGGTATCTTATTTGTCGATAAGATTGATAAGAAAAACCCTTTTAAAGATCAAGATAAAATGCGGGAGATATAAAAAAGAATTAGCTTTCAAGTTTGGCTAATTCTTTTTTTTCATCTTCTAATTTAAGTTTTTCTTTTTGAACTAAATCGGCCGGAGCCTTACTTACAAAATTAGCATTATTAAGTAAAGCTTCTCTTTTGGCAATGGACTCTTTTAATTCATTAATTTGTTTTTCTTGTAATCTTTTATCTTCTTCCGTTATTTCTTTTTCATAATAGATAATGCCTTCATAATTTTTAGTACTTACTTTAAATGCTGTCGTATCTTCATTCTTATCTATTAATTTGTCACTTAATTTAAGCATTTTAATAATTAAATCTTCTTTAAAATTAACTTTTACTTTGTAATTACCCATAATATTATTTTCTTTTACCGTAGTCCGATAATTTTTAATGAAGTTAATTATTTCATCTACTTCCTCTTCTTCTTTATTAAATATTAATTTCTTATCATATAAAGGATAAGTACTAATCATAATATTCTCTTCTCTAACTGGTAAATAATCATAAATGACATTTGTGACATAAGGCATAAAAGGATGAAGCATTTTTAAAATACAAGTTAAAGTATAAAGTAAGGTACTCTTAGTATTTTCTTCATTAATACTAAACTTTGCCATTTCGATATAATTATCACAGAAATCATTCCAAATAAAGGCATAAATTACGGTATTAACATTATTAAATTCCATTTTTTCCATGTATTTAGTAACATCTTTAATCGTTTTTTCTAATTTACTTAAAATCCATTTATCGGCTTTATTTAAACTACTTAATTTAATTTCTTTTACATCTTCAATATTCATTAAAACAAATCTGGAAGCATTCCATAATTTATTAATAAAGTTCCAAGTTGATTTCAATTTTTCTTCATCAAATCTTAAATCCATACCTGGTGCTGTAGAAGTGGTTAGATAATATCTTAAAGCATCAGCTCCATAAGTATCAATCATATCCATCGGATCGACCCCATTACCAAGGCTCTTACTCATCTTTCTTCCTTCTTTATCTCTGATTAAACCATGGATTAAACATTTTTCAAAAGGACGTTTATCGGTAAATTCTAAAGACTGAAACGTCATCCGGCAAACCCAGAAGAAGATAATATCATACCCCGTAACTAAAACATCAGTTGGAAAATAACGATTGTATAAATCTAAATTACTAGGCCACCCCATCGTCGAAAATGGCCATAAAGCACTAGAAAACCAAGTATCTAGAACATCTTCATCTTGATGCCAACCTTCACCTTCTGGCGCCGTCATACCTACATATACTTCTTCACCCCGATACCAAGCCGGTATTTGATGTCCCCACCAAAGTTGGCGCGAAATACACCAATCATGACAATCACTCATCCAATTATTCATAATTTTTTCAAATCTGGGCGGAATAAAATTAACTTTCGTATCTTTATTTTTTTGGTTTTCGACTACTCTTTTCGCTAAATCTTGCATATTAACAAACCATTGCCGAGATAAGTATGGCTCTACCATGGCATTAGTTCTTTCCGAATGCCCAACCGAATGGGTAATTTCTTCAATTTTAATTAAAATTCCCTCTTTTTCTAAATCTTTAATTAAGGCATCACGACATTCAAAACGATCCATTCCTTCATATTTTAAAGCATTCTCATTCATGGTTCCATCTTCATTTAAAACCTTTATTCTCTCTAAATCATGTCTTAAACCAACTTCATAGTCATTAGGATCATGTGCTGGGGTTATCTTAACAACTCCGGTCCCAAATTCGGGATCGGCATGCTCATCCCCAATAATCGGAATTAATTTATTAACTATCGGTAAGATAACTTTTTTCCCAATTAAATCTTTATATCTTTCATCACTCGGATTAACCGCCACTGCCGTATCTCCAAATAATGTTTCTGGACGCGTGGTGGCTACTTCTAAGTAATCATTAGACCCTTCAATAAAATATTTTAAATGATAAAAAGCTCCCTTAACATCTTTATAAATAACTTCTTCATTAGATAAAGCGGTTTTAGCGACGGGGTCCCAGTTAATTATCTTTTCCCCTTGATAAATAAGTCCTTTATTATATAAGGTAACAAAAACATACCGAACCGCCTCGGATAAACCTTCATCTAAAGTAAATCTTTCTTTAGTTAAATCAACAGATAACCCGAGTTTAGCCCATTGTTTATGAATAATATCTTTATGTTCATCAGTCCATTTAAAGCACTCTTTTAAGAATTCTTCTCTTCCTAAATCATATTTATTGATGCCTTTCTCTTTTAGACGCGCTACTACTTTGGCTTCCGTCGCAATCGCGGCATGGTCCGTTCCTGGAAGCCATAAGCAATCATAACCTTGCATTCTTTTAAACCGAATAATAATATCTTGTAAAGCGGTATCCCAAGCATGCCCTAAATGTAATTTTCC